>JAFZGR010000233.1 GCA_017555325.1 Alphaproteobacteria bacterium
CCGTTCATTGCTATCTAAATATTTTTTACGCAAACGAATGTTTTGTGGCGTCACTTCCACTAATTCATCATCTTCAATATAAGACAACGCAACTTCAAGCGGTAAAATACGTGGCGGATATAACAACACATTATCGTCTTTACCGGCTGCCCGCATGTTTGTTAATTTTTTTCCTTTAATCGGATTAACTTCAATATCCCCCGGTTTAGCATTAGCCCCAATAATCATACCGGCATAAACCGTTACACCTGCCGGAATAAAGAGCGGACCTCGTTCCTGAATATTCCACAACGCATACGGAACGGCTTTTCCTTGTTCTGTTGAAATTAAAACACCGTTTCTCCGCCCTGTTATAACACCTTTATACGGGGCATAACTATGGAACAATCTGTTCATAATACCTGTTCCGCAAGTATCCGTCAAAAATTCACTGTAATAACCGATTAAACCACGTGAGGGCGCAATAAAGACCAACCGTGTTTTTCCGCCACCGCTAGGCGTCATTTCCGTCAATTCTGCTTTACGCATACTCATTTTTTCAACGACAACACCAGCGTATTCATCATCCACATCCACAACAACTTCTTCCATCGGTTCTAATTTATTGCCGTTTCCATCTTCTTTAAATACAACCCGTGGACGAGAAACAGATAATTCATATCCTTCCCGACGCATTGTTTCAATTAAAACACCCAACTGCAACTCTCCCCGTCCGGCAACTTCAAAGGCATCAGTTGTGTCTGTTCGAGAAACTTTTAACGCAATATTTCCTTCCGCTTCTTTGCAAAGACGATCCCAAATCATACGGGAAGTCACTTTATCCCCTTCCGTACCGGCAAGCGGAGACGTATTAATCGAAAAAGTCATTGCCAATGTTGGCGGATCAATTGGTTCTGCCTGAATAGGATCTGTTACAGTTGAATCACATAATGTATCAGACACTGTCGCATCAGTCAAACCGGCAATACTGACAATATCGCCTGCAATTCCTTCATCAATCGGTTGACGTTTTAACCCACGGAAAGCAATAATTTTAGATGCCCGAGCCGTTTCAACCGCTTTTCCGTCACGGGAAATTGCTTTTATCATCTGATTTGTTTTAACCTTTCCGGATAAAATACGACCTGTTAAAATACGCCCGACAAACGGATCAGCTTCCAACGTTGTGACAAGCATTCTAAACGGGCCGTTGATATCACATTTAGGAGCCGGTACATGCTCTACGATTTTCTTAAACAACGGCATAATGTCTTTTCGTTCATCTGCCAAATCATTAACAGCCCAACCTTCCCGACCGGAAGCAAATAATGTCGGGAAATCCAATTGTTCATCTGTTGCGCCCAAATTATCAAACAAATCAAAAATCTCATTATGAACTTCATCCGGTCGAGCATCAGCACGATCAATTTTATTAATTACAACTATCGGACGCAAACCCAACTTTAAAGCTTTTGATAAAACAAACTTTGTTTGTGGCAACGGTCCTTCTGCCGAATCAACCAATAAAATAACACCATCTACCATGGACAAAATACGTTCAACTTCTCCACCAAAATCAGCGTGCCCTGGTGTATCCACAATATTAATCCGAATACCATTCCATTCAACAGACGTACATTTTGCAAAAATGGTAATACCCCGTTCCCGTTCCAAATCATTGGAATCCATTGCACAGGTAACAACCTGTTGATTTTCTCGATAAGCTCCGCTTTGCTTTAAAAAAGCATCCACAAAAGTTGTTTTACCATGGTCAACGTGTGCGATAATCGCAATATTTCTCATTTCTTGTATCATTATTTTACCTTTTCTTTTCTAAATTAAATATTTGCGTATTATATAGAAATTTTTTAAAGAAGTCTAGTAAAATATTAAAAAACCAACAAAAAATCTTATTGTTTTATATCACTTCATCTTTAACACTAGGATAAATTCCATGTAACTCTGCTTCGGCAATAATATGCCCTTGCATAGCTGCCATTAATTCATCATATGAAAAACCTGTCTTTAAAGGTAATTCCGTATCTAATGCATACACGGTTAAATCATACGTATGTGCTCTATCAGGAGGCATCATACCACCATATAATGACACATTCCAACTGGAAAGCCCTTGAATAAAATCATTATCTTGCCGAATCGATACATTTTCAGCCACACTTGTTTGTTTTAAGTTTGCAATTAACCAATGTATCCAATCAAAACCTGCAACTGGAATAGCATCCTTATCATCTAAAACAACTGCAAACGATTTTGTTCCTGCCGGCACTTCTTGAATATCAAACGGCAATGAATATGTTGGTATTCCATCTAAAAACTGCATACCAAATTGACCATATTTATCATCAATAATGCCATTTTGAATTCCTATACTACTTACTTTCATTTTTCGTCTCCTTTTGTATATCACTGATTTAATGTTTCTTGCATTTTTTTCAAATGGACATCGGCAACAATTTTATCAATAATGCCTTTCACAAAAATATCAATCGGTTTTCCTGTTCGATAATCCGCCGGCGCAATTACATCCGCCCTATCAATACCTAATAAACCTTTTACCTTTTCCCGTCGATTTGGAATATCTTCCTGATAAACAGCAATTGTATGCCCTCCTTCCCGTTTAACCGTTTTCATCGATGGAATATCCGTATCCCCATCACCAATATAAATGATATGCTCAAATGGCATTGGCTTATCAGCATCATTCATGTGACGATTAACACTTTCATTATCACTTACATCCAAGCATCCTTTATTTATTCGATATAAAAATTGTGTTTTATTAGTGTAATTAACAACCAATCCAGGCCAACAAGCTATCCCTTTTTCATCATACATAAACGAAGATGCAAAAATCTCTTTAAAATATGGTGCAATTCGCGTACCTTCTACCATTTCTTTTAAACCGGAAGAAATAATATAATGCTCTAATGCTACCCCTTTTGTTTCGGCATAGGCATTTATACGCAAAAACCAATCACTCACACCAGCAAATAACACAACCTGTTCTGCATATTTTTTAAATTCCTCTTTGGTAAACGGCAAGCTGTGTTTTTCCGATTCTTCTTTCATTTTTTTCATATAGGCCAATATTCCATCTGCTTTTTGTTCTTGTCCCATCCGATTACTTGCTTCCCAAAAAGAGCGAGGTGTCATTCCCAATAGTTCAATAAACCCATACTCCTGCATATTCCCAGGAGCAAGTGTTCCGTCAAAATCATAACAAATTGCCATTGGAATTTTATTTTTTAACTGAACCATACATATCCCTTTCATTTAATCTTTAAGCTGTTACACAAAAAAAATAAATCTGCCCCAAATCGGCAGACTTATTTCTATTATCGCGAATTATCTCGTCTCATATATATCGGTCGTCCATCTCGATTATGCACATTCAGAACTTTTTGCACAATCGGAACATTATATTCTGGCAACACTATATCCGAACGACTTAACACACTAGTCCCCCGCATATTTTGGATTTGATTTCCAAACAATAACGTTCCAGATGCTTCTCTTTGCGCATGAAGCCGTTCATTTTTTCCAACATATACAACTTGAACACTTGAATCATACGGACGGATAAAACAACCCCGCTCATCATTAAAACACAACTGAAAACACAGCCCTTTTTGTTCAGGTTTTGCGGGATCCCAAAAAACAACATTCAATCGCGCCATTCCTCCAAGACGCGTGTTCTTTTTGCCGATTTCACGCACTTTTGCTTTTATTTCTCCACGTGAATTACGTTCTTGTACATTTATTTCAAATCGACGAGGAGATCCATCTTGCGTTTTTAAATCAACCGTAAACAAGCCAACCGGATGAGCTTCTTGAACTGCAGAAATCACCGGCAACTGTGTCGTTGTATTTGTTGAAGCACCATTATTTCTTTTTTTTGATAATTGTGTCCGAACAAAATCGTTTGTCATTCCAGGCACATCCCGAACAATATTTCCTTTAGGTTTAGTTGCCTGATCATATACACATCTTCCCATACCTCCTACCGTTAAAACAGCAATAGTTCCTATAACAAGTTTTCCCAAACAACCAATCCCTTTACATAACACATTCCATGTACCTTTAATCAAACCCATTTTTGTCACCTCTTTTATACAATAAACCCCGTCTTATCATTAGACGGGGTTTATTATACCATTAAATGTCAAGATTTGCAACATCTAATGCATTTTGCTGGATAAATTCCCGTCGGGGTTCAACAACATCCCCCATTAAACAAGAAAAGACCTGTTCTGCCTCATCCTGATGTGTCACTTTAACCTGCAGCAATCGACGGGCATTCGGATCCAATGTTGTTTCCCACAACTGTTCCGGATTCATTTCACCTAATCCTTTATATCGGTTAATGGCAATTCCTTTTTTCGCTGTTTTAAAAATAGCCTCAGCCAAAGAAACCGGATCGTGAATTTCATGTGTTCCGTCTTTGGTATTCAATGTAGCAGGCTGTGCATAAAATTCTTTCAAATCCTTCGACATTTCATTTAATTTACGAGCTTCTCCACAAGTCAACAAAGTTGAATCAATAATATGTTGCTCTGTCACACCTCGCAACGTACGTTCCAAAACAAATGTTCCTTCATCAGTTGTAGAACACCGCCAACCTCGTTCATATTCCGGTTCAATTGCATTTAATCTATCAGCAAAACGGTCATCACAAACAGCCCCTTGTTCAAACAAGCCCTGAACAGCCATTTGCGCAACAATACGGGCGGGCAAGCGATTAGACATACTTAAAATCAAATTACGGGCAACACGTGCTTGCTCTACCCGATTAATCAAATCGGCACCAGCCACCTGTTCTCCGCCTTGCGAAACCAAAACAGCATCTGCTGTACCAACCTGAATAAGATATTCTTCCATAGATTTATCATCTTTTAAATAAATTTCGGAATTTCCTCTTTTGGCCCGATAAAGTGGCGGTTGTGCAATATATACGTATCCTTTTTCAATAACTTCTGGCATCTGACGGAAAAAGAATGTTAACAACAATGTCCGAATATGAGCACCGTCAACATCAGCATCGGTCATAATAATAATTTTATGATATCGAATTTTATCAATATTAAAATCATCTCGACCAATACCAGTTCCCAACGCCGTCACAATTGTTCCAATTTCCGCAGAAGAAAGCATTTTATCAAATCGAGCTCGTTCCACATTCAAAATTTTACCACGCAAAGGCAAAATTGCCTGATGAGCCCGATCCCGTCCTTGTTTAGCAGAACCACCAGCAGAATCCCCTTCAACAATAAAAACTTCTGAATCAGCAGGATCTTTACTTTGACAATCAGCTAATTTCCCCGGTAAGGAAGCCATATCTAACGCCCCTTTCCGCCGCGTTAATTCACGAGCCTTACGAGCAGCTTCCCGAGCAGCGGCAGCTTCAACAACTTTACCGATAATTTTACGAGCTTCTGCCGGATGTTCTTCAAACCATTGTTCTAACTTATCCCCAACAATACCTTCCACCACCGGTCGAACCTCAGAAGAAACCAACTTATCTTTTGTTTGAGAGGAAAATTTCGGATCCGGAACTTTAACAGATAGCACTACCGTTAATCCTTCACGCATATCTTCACCAGATAAATCCACTTTTTCTTTTTTTGTCAAACCGGAATTAACTGCATAATTATTAATCGTACGTGTCAACGCTGCCCGCAATCCAGCCAAGTGTGTGCCACCATCCCGTTGTGGAATATTATTTGTAAAACACAAACAAGTTTCATGGTATCCATCTGTCCATTCAAAAGCAGCCTCAACAGTAATGCCATCTTTTTCTCCGGATAAATCAAATGGTGTTTCATGAAGAGAATTTTTAGATCTATTTAAATATTTAACAAATTCTAAAATACCCCCTTCATAATGTAAAACCACAGTTTTCGGTTCACTGGAACGATTATCCGTCAAATGAATACAAACCCCTGAATTCAAAAAAGCCAATTCACGAATCCGATGTTCTAAAGTATCAAAATCAAAAACAATATTTTTAAATGTTTCTTCGGACGGATGAAATGTCACCATAGTTCCGTGTTTACCCGGAGCATCACCAACAACTTTTAATGGAGCAACCGAATTCCCATCTTCAAAACGAACAAAATGTTCTTTATCATTTCGCCAAATGCGTACCTCCAACCAATCAGATAACGCATTTACCACAGAAACACCTACACCGTGCAATCCACCAGAAACTTTGTAGGAATTGTTATCAAATTTACCACCGGCATGAAGTTGAGTCATAATAACTTCGGCAGCAGATATACCTTCAGTTTTGTGAATATCAGTCGGCATCCCCCGTCCGTTATCTGTAATACTGACAGAACCATCTGCATTTAAAATCACATCAACTTGTGTACAATATCCGGCCAAAGCTTCATCAATAGAGTTATCTAAAACTTCATAAACCATATGATGTAAGCCTGTTCCGTCATCTGTGTCCCCAATATACATTCCCGGACGTTTACGAACAGCATCTAACCCTTTTAAAACCTTAATAGAATCGGCATTATATGATTCTTCAGCAATTTTAATATCTTCTGTCATTTTTTCTTCCTTTATGCTACGTTTTGTAAACTCAAATTTGAATCCTGCACATCAAAAAATTGTGCTCTATTCGCTAAATATGCAAAATTCATAACATCTGTACCGGTCATCCAAACTTGTACCGGCAATTCTGATAATATATCAAACAAAATATTTCGTCTGTTCACATCTAAATGTGCCGTTACTTCATCCAACAACAATAACGGACATAAACCTTGTTCCTGCATTTGCGTTTTCATTTCCGCCAAAATAATAGACAGTAATAATGCTTTTTGCTCTCCGGTTGAGCACAAAGAAGCATCCATTCCTTTTTGAGAATGAATCACTTTAAAATCAGCGGTATGTGGGCCAGAAATACTGCCCCCATCTGCGTAAATTTTACGACTTCTTCGCAATGAAATAGCGAACTCTTCTTCTGCCTGCAAAGCTGTCTTAGCAATTAAATTCTGCTCGACAACACCTGTTAAAACAACATCAGGAGTCGGAAAAGCCTCAGAACAAGGTTGTGACAAATAATGACTGATTCGATTAATAATATCTATACGGGAAGCAGCAATAGCAACACCACATGCAACCATTTGTTCTTCCAAACCAGATAACCATCGTTCATCAAAACGACCTTCCCGCAACAAACAACTCCACTGTTTAAATGCCGTATTATAATCTGATAAACGATTTGCATGAGAAGCATCAAACGCCTGAACCAACCGATCTAAAAAACGACGACGAGCCTGCGGGTCCCCACAAAAAAGCCGATCCTGTGCCGGCGTTAACCACAAACAACGCAAAACTCTACCCAATTCACTTTGTTTTGTGATGTTTTTTCCATCAATTCTGATTTGTCGCCGTTCACTACCATCCACCGTTCCAGTACCAACACGTACAAATCCATCTTGGTTTTGTATGTGTGCCACAATACTCCAACGTTCCGGCAACTGTATAATATCAGCATTCAACAAAGCCGTTGGACTAGAACGACGACCAACATCACTTAGTCGTGCCCCCCGCAATCCCTTTCCCGCAGTCAAAAAAGAAACAGCTTCTAAGATATTGGTTTTTCCTGCCCCATTGGCCCCCGTTAAAACAACAGGCAAAAACGACTCATCCAATTTTAAATCCAAAAAAGAATAAGATCTAAAATTAGTCAGTCGCAAATCTGTTATACCTGTTTTTAATCGAATCATATCATGCTCTTTGTTATACAC
>JAFZGR010000234.1 GCA_017555325.1 Alphaproteobacteria bacterium
AGGCATAAAATAAACCGGACGATTAAATTCTGCCGTTAATTTATCCGCCGTACCGGGCAATAAAGTTGTACGTATCACAATCGGTTTATCTGCCGGCAAATCTTTAATAATCGAACGCAATAACGTTAAATCCTGCGTACCATCTAACTCTGTTGGAATGTGAATACCAATGAAAAAAACGTGACAATCCGTTAAGTCATCATTAATCCCTTTGGGTGGATCGGAAATAGCCATTTGACATTTTGTAAATTCCCGTAACCAATCGGCAAATGTCATCCCTATAACGCCATATCCGATAATTCCAACTTTAATTTGTTCCTGTGCAAGCATTTATTATATCCTTTCTGACAAACACATCTATTTTGTTTCAACCGTCACAGATAAATTTCCTTCATCCGGAAGAACAAAGGAGGATCCCCCTGCCGGTGTTGCTTTGATAATTTGAACAACTTCTTGCAATAAATCCGTTAAATACGGTATCTTCATTGCAATTAAAGCCGACAACAATTTAAACAAAACAGCAATAACCAATGTAGCTCCAACCGTTAATCCTACACCACGAGAAATACCGGCCAATAAATTCATCCAGATAATTCGTCCCGGACGATTCATCATTTCAATATATTCTCCGATTTTCAGTTTTTCTAAATGATTCGCCACTTTTTCAAGTTGCGTCAATCTCTCTGTTTTTTGCTTATAAGCCATCAATACAAATACCTTTAATTATTATTTATAATCTAACTCATTACCCAAAATTTCTTTATAAACAGCGACAGTTCTGTCACACATTTTTTGAATAGAGAAATTCGTACGAACGGATTCGGTTGCCTTTTGTCCGATTTCATTTTTTTCTTCATCAGATAATGCCAAAACCGTATCCAGCATAGCTGCCATTTTTTGAGAATCACCAACCGGTGTCAAGAAACCTGTCCGCCCGTTGACAATCAATTCACAAGCTCCTCCGTGATTGGAGGCGATAACAATTCGCCCCATAGCCTGCGCTTCGGCAATACTCCGTCCAAAAGATTCCGGAACTAATGTCGGTTGAACATAAATATCCGTTAATGCATAAACCAATGGCATTTTATCTCCGGAAACAACAAACATTTTTAAAGTTGTTTCTTTTGGCAAACCGGCAATTTTTTCTTTTAATTCTTGTTCATAATCCCCTTTTGGATTTCCGCCGACAAACAAAACCGTCACATTTTGATTTTTCATCTGTTTAATCGCATCTAACACAACAGAATGACCTTTAATACGAGATAATCTACCCGCAAGTGTAATAATAGGGTTATCTGTCGGAATGCCATATTCTTTTACAAAATCTTCCAATTGTGCTTTTGTGACTTTACCCATATCAAATTTGTTAATATCTGCCCCTCTTGGAATTAAACGAATGTGTTGATCAGCAATATTATATTCTTTCATCAAATGTTGAAGAATAAATGAAGAAACGGCAATAACCAATTTGCCTTGTGTCATTACACGGTTATACGGCTTTTTCAAGCTTTCCGGTTTCATCCCATACAAGCCATGAAACGTGGCAATAAACGGGATTCGCAT
>JAFZGR010000235.1 GCA_017555325.1 Alphaproteobacteria bacterium
ACACACCCAATAAATATTGGTTTGTGCAAACTTTTTTACCACCAATACGACCACGTTCACCCATACAAGCGGACAAAGCCATACATAATAAAGCAACAACTAAAATTTTACGCATATTAAATTCTCCTTTATATTGATTGGGGGATTTTCCCTTACAGGCTACTTTAGTCGATATTTTGATTTTTTTCAATTCTTTTTTACTGATGTTTTGGTAAAAAAGGTACTTATTTGATGAACAAGACTTAAGTTTATTTGTAAAATAACAATTTAATCAAATAGTTATCAAAAAAATAAAGAATTTGAAATTTTTTTCTTGCTTTTTTTTTAAAAATATGGCATAAATATGCCTATCGCAACATGCGGGCGTAGCTCAGGGGTAGAGCGCAACCTTGCCAAGGTTGATGTCGAGGGTTCGAATCCCTTCACCCGCTCCAATAAATAATCCGGCCAAAGTGCCGGATTTTTTTTGTTGGATATGGGGTAGGGCTAAGAACCCGAGCAGAAGGTTCGTTCACGAAGCGACAGTGCAGTAGATGTTCTGAAAAGGATAGTCCGAACATAAGTGAGGACGAGAGAATTTATTCCCGAGCAATCCCTTCACTTAGATATAAAATTTAAACGGTCACTTTTGGGAGGCTGTTAACTTATTGTAGGTAGGGAATAAAAAATAAATTAGAACATTTTACTCATAATGTTAAAAAAGTTGGAGCTTAGAATAAGTTAAATATACCCTGATAAAAATAAGTATTCTCGATGAATGCCTGTATTTAGGTATAAGCTTTAAAAGATTTATTCAGATTCGCTTGGTTTATGGAAAAAAAGAGAGTATAAAAATATCGAGGGAAAATCCCCCGATATAAAAAAATAACAGTGTAATTTAATGGCAAACAGCATAGGCAGAAGCACCATCTCCATATCTACTGCCGTCATTTTTTGATTGCAAATTAGGACGGGAGCCACGGGGTTCTAAATAAACATAAGATCCGCATGTGTTTGAGTTCCAAGAACACTGTGCTGTTGCAGAAGTCCAAACCGGTTCAGAAAGCAAATTTTCTAAAGAGGAGGCTAGAGGGGTTTTTTCATAATATTGATTTAATGTTCCATCCCAAGCAATCATAAATGCGTTAATATCCAGCAGGTTAATGTTTTTTCCTAATGCCTTGCAGGATGCATCAGCATCCCACCAAGACATAACGGATTTTGATACATAATAAGTATCATTTCCAATCTTGTGTAAGGTGAACATGGAGCTGGCTTTTGTGCAAGAACCCGTTTCTTCCTCTGGGAAGGCTGTTACGGCACTTGTGTTTGGGCTGGCACAATAATATCCATTATCGCATTTGTTTACGCTATAAGTACATCCCTTTGCAATGCATTCACCTCCGGAACATTGACCAATGGTTCCATTGGCAAGTGTGCAGGTGTCAGCATTATAGTGTAATTTTTGACTGCAATATCCACCATAACAAAAAGAACACATTCCTGTATAACCAGTATTGCATTCATCATCGGAAGAACAAGTTTTATCAAAAATACGGGCTGTTCCTTCAGGTCTGTTTCCATTAAAGCACAATCCTATATCACAATAATTACCCTCTCCGCAATCGGTATCTGTTTTGCATTCTCTTCCGCTTGTTAGAGATTCAAAATAAAATTCCATAGTATTTTTTTCGGATAATTCACATGGATCTGTCGCAATTACATCATTACGTTCTGCATTACCGACATAAATGGTAGCTTGAGATTTTAATGCATCACCTACCATTTTACAAACCCTAGATGGTATGTCCTCTACAACAACTCCCCAAATATCATTCGTTTCATCATGAATGGCTTCCATATTATAGATAGAGCCTTTTACACCCCATTCGGATTCCAAATTGGGTTTTAATCCTCTGGCTGTTTGTGTTATAATATCAACACCTCTCAGCATAATATCATTGATTGTTTCATTCGCTCGATATTTATCCATACCATAAGAATATCCCATAATCCCACCAATGGACAGCACGCCGATAATGGCCAAAGTACCCAACATTTCGACCATAGACCGACCAGATTGGTCGAATCGGAATGCCTTTGGCATAAGATTGTCGCCTCTCTGGATTCCGGCTCGGAGGCCGGAATGATAGGAAGAAGATTCTGTATTGTCATACTCGTACTTGATACGAGAAGCCAGTGGTATTGTATCCTTATTCCCAACATTGACAGCCGAATTTGATAAATGAACATCTTTATTAAAATTGAGTGTGCGCATATAACCTCCATATAATACATTAAAAAAATCGCCTTGATAACAGGCGACTGGAAGTTAAGAGCTATTGAGATAAAATAGTGCGACATATTTGATTATGGCGAACCATCGTCTTATTTTGACGCCTTCCAGTCAATACTGGAATTGCGTGTATTTTTTTCGTCCGACACTATTGGACGTATCTCAAAAGAGGCTCTTATACCTCAAGGCGACTATCATCAAACCTCAACCTAAATTTAACAGGAAGTATAATCAAAAGCAAGATATTATTGAATAGTATGAAATTTTATTTTACATTATTTATAAAACAAAAAAGCATTATCTGTTTTTAAATTCTTTGGCATCATCCATAAATAAGACACCGCCTTTGGCATGGGGTATCATCAAACGGCGAACGATTTTGCCATTTTCAAGGTAAATAAAATCTTCATGCGGTTTGGTCAAGCGGGAAAATAAATCGTTTTGAATGCGTTTATATTGTGCAAAATCTTTAACTTGAGGCAAATACCCTTTTTCTTGCATTTTATTCAGAAAATCATCGTATAACGGTTCTTTTTTTAACCAAGTTGAATCCAATTTCCATAAATCCGAAAAAGCCTTATTATAAAAAGCCAATCGGGTGCCGGCGTTGAAAATACAAATAGCAACAGGTAATTCTTTTAAAGTTAAAATATGAGCCCGTTCCGCATCGGCTAAATATGCATGCAACTTATCTTCAGCGCTTTTGTCTTGACCAAGTGAAAATTTGTAAGTTTGAGTATTTGACACAAAAGTTCCTTTTTCCCATTGAACATCTGCACTGTCTTCAATTTCCAAATCGGTTTTATTTTTAAAGACAAAAGAACCATCCGGTTTTTGAACGGATAGAGGAAACGGCAGAGTGTTTAACAATGTTTCCAGTACATTTTTTTCATTTTCTAAATGTGTATATTTCAGGGCGTTTTCGGTAAATTCAGCGGTTTGTCTGGAGATATTTTCAAACCATAAAATGTGTGCTTGCTGTTCGGCGTACGGTGTTTTTAAAGCATATCCCCGTACCATAAAATGCATTAAATTTAACGCATTTTGAACCGCCAATTCAAACGGTTCATTGTTTGTCAGCATGTTATTCCAAGCTGTATGTAATTCTTTGGCGGATTCTTCCGATAAAGCACCGGCAACGGTCATAAAATCCGATCCAGTGTCAACGATATTTAACATCAAACATAATCTGCGGGAACATAATGTTTGTGTTTGGGTTTTAGATCGGATTTCATAATAAAAACCTTCGGGCGCCGAAGATAAAACATCATCTAAATGATGGGTTCGTTCCTGTTCTTTAACAGCGGCTCGTTTATAGCGTTCAACAACGACGATAAATAAGATAAAGCCGACAATGGCTAAACCGTAAAATATCATCAAGGTTGTTTCCATTATGCCCTCTTATTTTTAAGTGGTTTTCTGAAAGAAAGTGCTTCAGCAATATGTGTCTTTTTCACGGTTTCGGATAATTCCAAATCTGCAATGGTTCGGGCAACACGCATAATGCGGTGGTATCCTCGAGCCGATAGCATCAGTTTTTCAGCCGCCTGTACTAATAAAGTTGAAGCTTCGGTGTCTAAATTTACAATTTTTTCCAAAACAGTGCCATCGGCTTGAGCATTTTTTGAAAAAGGTAAATCTTTAAAACGAGGGGCCGCAAAATCAATCGCTTTTTGAACACGGGCCCGAATAACGGCTGAACTTTCGCCACCACCACGGCCTAATTCCCAAGGCGCAACAGCCGGCACATCAACATGTAGATCGATTCTGTCCAATAAAGGTCCCGAAATTTTAGATTGATATTCTTCACCACATCTGGGGGCTCGGTGGCATTCATGTCCCGATGTACCCAAATAACCACATCGACACGGATTCATAGCGGCGACTAACTGAAATCTGGCCGGATAAGAAATGTGAACATTGGCTCTGGCAACGGATACCCGACCCGTTTCCAATGGTTGGCGCAATGCTTCCAAAGTGGAACGAGAAAACTCCGGCAATTCATCTAAAAATAAAATACCGCCATGTGCTAATGAAATTTCTCCGGGTCTGGCACGCAAGCCACCCCCAACCAATGCCGGTGTCGTTGCCGAATGATGGGGGTCACGGAACGGACGAGTAGAAATCAACCGTCCGTCTTTTAATAATCCGGCGACAGAATGGATGTTGCTGACATTTAAAATTTCTTCCATTGTCATCGGGGGCATGATTGATGGTAATCGGCTGGCTAACATTGATTTGCCGGATCCCGGCGGTCCAATCATTAAAACATTATGTCCGCCGACAGCCGCTATTTCCATGGCTCGTTTAGCCGTTTCTTGTCCTTTTATATCCTTAAAATCCAATAGGGCAGATTGTTCGGGTAGAGGGAGTGCCTGAGGCGTTTGTAATAATTGAATGCCTTTAAAATGATTGATTAACGCCAACAAAGAAGAGGGGGCAATAATATGCTCATTACCGGACCAAGCCGCCTCCGATCCTTGTTCGGCCGGACAAACCAACCCCATTTTTTGTCGATTAGCCTCAATCGCTGCTGGTAATACACCGGATACAGAACGAATAGAGCCGTCCAATCCTAACTCACCCATCATAAACCAATCTTGAATAACCTGAGGCGGAAAAACGCCCATAGCCGCCAACAAAGCCACGGTAATGGGTAAATCGTAATGTGTTCCTTCTTTAACAACATCGGCCGGTGCCAAATTAACGGTGATACGGGCTGCCGGTAAAGATAAACCGACAGCGGTTAAAGCCGAACGAATACGCTCTTTACTTTCAGCAACGGCTTTGTCTGCCAATCCAACAATAGAAAAAGCGGGCAGACCATCCATAATACGGACCTCTGTCCCGACTTTTAAAACATCTACCCCTTCAAAGGCGACGGTATGTGTAGAACCCAGCATTTACCACCGAGGAATGTTGTTATCCGTCCAAGACGGGGTTGGTTGTTGGTAAGTGCTTTGAGGGGCGCTGTAAGATATCGTTGACGTATTTTGCATTTGAATGTAGCCTTGAGATTCATACATCATGATGCAGTTTGTATCGCCGAATGAACATTTTACCAAATCACGATTTGTCGGATGTTGTAAAATGATGTCACCCATTGGAACGGTTGGTTGCTGAATGGCTTGTTGAACCATTGTTGGTAATTGCATAACCGGTGTTTCGTACACTACCTCAGTTTGAACCATTTGTGTCGGCATCGTCATTGTCGGAGCCGGCATCGTCACCGTCATTGTTTGAGCCGGTGTTTGAAGAGGCATTGTTGGCATTTGCATATGGGGTACAACCGGAACGTTTTGCATTGTTTGTGTTTGCATATTCATCACATTACCGCCCATTTGTGTGGCCAATTTGGGACCGCAAATCACATGTTGTCCGCAACCGGCAGAGGCTTGTTCAGTAATCGTTGACGTTGTTGTGTATGCAATTTGAGGCTTTGTCGTGTAAGTGCCGGCATAGTACGTCGGTGCCGGTTGAGCGCAAGCAGAACAGGTTGGTTGAGTGGATTGAACCGAAATTGTTGCAGGGGATTGTTGTGTCGGTTGAGATGTCACAACACCCTGTGTCGATGCAGTTGCAGTTGTTTCAGCAACAGCAGGCATTTCCTTAATTTCTTCAGATACAACCGGACGAGATGTTTCACGAATGATTGTATATTCTTTTGTCACAGGAACACAACCGGCAACAAGAGCAACAGATAAAAGCCATAAATGTTTCATACTTATTTCCCTTTGTTTTTTTTACATAAGATGTACTCAGTATAGCAAAAAAAAATATAAAATAAAAGGG
>JAFZGR010000236.1 GCA_017555325.1 Alphaproteobacteria bacterium
TGCACAACATGCCAAGCAATAGCTTCCCCTTCACGATCAGGGTCGGAAGCCAAATATAAAGCATCTGCTTTTGATAAGGCTTTTACCATATCCCGCACGGTTCGTTCTCCCCGTGCCTGAACTTCCCAATCCATTGCAAAATCTTCATTCGGACGAACGGAACCATCCTTTGCAGGGACATCTCGAATATGCCCGAAACTGGCCATAACCTGATAATCTTTTCCCAAATATTTATTAATTGTTTTTGCTTTTGCAGGAGATTCCACAATAACCAGTTTCATTAATCGCTCCATTCATTTGTGTAAGTTAAAGATACTCGTCCGCCGGCAAATCGTTCAATCCGTCCGGCTAATTCCAATTCAACCAAAATAACATTTACAATATCCACCGGTATGTCCGTACCTCGTATCAACTGATTAACGGTAATAGATTCCGGTCCTAAACGAGCGGTAATAATTGCCCGTGCTTTATCTAAATCATCTTTATCAAAAAAATACGGATAATCCGGCTCCACTTTTCTAACAGATTCCATGAATAATTTTGTGGAGTTAAAATCCAATATTTGCATAATATCTTCTGCACAAGTGACTAAATGAGCCCCCTCTTTAATTAATTTATTGGGACCCTCACTGCGAATATCAGCCGGAGATCCTGGAACAGCAAATATTTCCCTATTCTGCTCCAACGCACAATGTGCCGTAATTAACGAACCGGATAATCGATTAGCTTCAATAACCAATACTCCCACTGATAATCCGGAAATAATACGGTTTCTACGTGGAAAACACGCCGGTAACGGTGTTGTACCAAGTGGCAGTTCAGAAACAATACACCCCCGTTCGGCTATATCACGATAAAGCTGTTCATTTTCTTTAGGATAAATTTGATCAACCCCTGTTCCCAAAACAGCAATGGTTCCACCTTTTTCATTGAAACGGGATAAAACCCCCATATGTGCCGCTGTATCAATACCACGTGCCATTCCGGAAACAACACTATAATTGTTTTTTGCTAATTCCGCTGCAATTTTACGTGTTAACATCTGTCCGTTAATCGAGCAATTTCTGCTTCCAACAACACCTAAACAAACGTTATCAAATAAACAACCATGTCCTTTAACAAACAACAACGGTGGGCGATCTTCTATTTCCTTAAGTAATCGGGGGTATTCAACCGAATCGGATGTTAAAATAGAAACACCTTCTTTTTCAGCACGTTCCAATTGCTCATCAACACAACTGTCAGGAGCTACTTTTACAGATCGTCTGCGACCGCCTCTTTTCGACATATCAGGCAACTGTTCTACCGCTGCTTTTGCGGTTTTAAAATATTTCATTAAATACCGGTAAGTCATCGGACCGACATTTTCACTCAGTGCCAATTTTATCCGATAATAGGTTTCACTTTTTTGCGCCATAAAAAACACCTATTTCTTTTTAAATCGAATTTTACTTTCTTCTCCCCGCATTAAGCGTTTAATATTGGACTGATGACGATAAAATGACAACAGCGTCAACAGCAAATAAACAGCTGCAATTTTTTTATCATTTTCAATGAATAAACTGTAAATCGGTGCCAATGTTAATGCATTGAGAGCTGCCAAAGAGGAATATCGAAAAAACACAGCTGTTAAAAGCCAAGTCAATGCCGTTAAAAAACCGACTAACGGGGTCATTGCCAACAACAGGCCTAACGTTGAAGCAACCCCTTTTCCGCCTTTAAATTTCAGCCACACAGGGTAATTATGTCCCAATACAGCCGCAACGCCTGCAACAACACCGATTAATTGTGATTCATACATCCATTTAAATACCAACGCTACAAGAGCTGCCTTACCGATATCACACAATAATGTTGCCAACGCTAAATCTTTCCGACCGGTTCTTAAAACATTTGTTGCGCCGATATTTCCCGAACCGATTTGACGAATATCCCCTAATCCGGCCATTTTTGTAAAAACCAAACCAAACGGAACTGACCCTAAAAGATATCCGCATATACCTGCAATTATGTAGTGTATCATCATTCTTGTACCCCTTTAATAACCTTATATTGAAAAATCTTTTATACAACTTTTAAGTAAAAGGCAAGTAAAAATATTACAGATTTCCCCCTTTCATATAATGAAAGAAAATTATGTAAATCCGATTTATTATTCTGCAAAAGCGGCATCGGCAATTTGCAGTTGAATTTTTGACCGTCCCTTCCAATTATCTTTTTTCAATGTTCCCAACACATGAATCCGTTTATCTCCAACCGTCAACAATTGTTTCCCCAATGGGGTATCTGCTGCCCGAAAAGCAATTGCATTTAAATATTGACCATTCCGACCGGACAACGTACAACCGATATGACCATTTTTTAACAAAACAGTGCGAGAAACAGTTACATCTTTTATTACAAATACCGGCTCGGGATTCGATTCCCCAAACGGCGCCAACAAGGCCAGATTTTCCATAAGCATATCTGTTAAAGCCCCTACGGACAACACCCCATCGACACTGATAACGGACGTATCCGAACTAATCATCTGCGGATTAATATGTTCTGCCAAATACTGATGAAACGCTTCTAATTGGGAACGTTTTAAAGAAAATCCCGCTGCCATCGGATGTCCACCACCTCGTGATAAAATACCCAACTGGATGGCATTCATAACTAATGTTCCCAAATCAACACCGGAAACCGAACGAGAAGATCCTTTAACCTCATCATCTTCAATACTTAATGCAAATACAGGCAAATTATATTTATCTTTTAACCGTCCGGCAACGATTCCAACAACTCCCTGATGCCAGTTTTCTCCTTGAACAACTAAAAACGGAGTTGTAATCGGGGCTGCTTCCACTTGATTCATGGCTTCATTCAATACGGCTGTTTCAATTTCCCTTCGTGTTGTATTCAATGCTTCCAATTCTTCGGCTAAAACTTTTGCTGTTAATAAATCCTTCGCAGCCAACAATCTCATCCCGATATCGGATTTTCCAACTCGTCCGCATGCATTAATACGGGGTCCAAATACATACCCCAAATGATAAGCCTCCGGTGCTTCTTCTAAATTAACCAATTCAGCCAATGCACGCAAACCTAAATTTTTGCCGTTTCTCATTTGCTTTAAACCGGATTTAACAAACAACCGATTAACACCCTGCAATTTCACAACGTCGCACACCGTACCAAACGCCACTAAATCCAAATACTCCATTAAATTCGGCTGTTGCTTGTTTTGATAGAACCCACTTTCCCGCAAAATAGCATTTAAAGCAACCACAAACAAAAATACCACACCAACCGCCGCCATATACCGACACGGATGATTAACATCCTCATCCAATCTTTTGGGGTTCACAATGGCATAAGCATTGGGTAATCGTGTTTCATCGGCATCATGATGATCCAACACCAAAACATCCAATCCCAATTCTGTCCCATAATTTATCGGCTCAAAAGCCGTCATACCACAATCTAACGTTGCGACAACAGAACACCCCTTTTGGCGATACTCTTTCATTTTATCGACATTCGGACCATACCCGTCTTCTCTGTCTGGTATAAAACAATACGTTTGAACACCGCAACTTTCCAAAAACATCTTTAACAATGCCGTGGAGGTCGCACCGTCAACATCATAATCACCCATTAATCCAATCGGCTCTCCGTCTAAAACGGCTTTTGCCATCCGATCAGCAGCTTTTCTCATATCTTTTAATGAAAAAGGATTCGGCAAATGATTTTTTAACGTTGGATTTAAAAAAGCTTCTGCCATTTCTGCCGTAATATTGCGTGAAGCCATAATACGTGCAACAATTTCTGGTAATTGATATCGCTGTTGCAAAAAACGAGCTAACCGAAAATCACACTCTTTAACATTCCAACGCATTCCGTTAAAGGAATGACGTACATCCAATATATTCATAAAAAAATCCTTATAACTATTCAATCAAACAAACTGTATCTGTTTTTTTTTACGAAAGCAAGAAAAAAAGTAAATAAAAGTTAAGTTAATCTCATGCAAACATTTTAACACCCCTATAAAAGAATGAGGCATATCTGAATAAAACCGATTATATTTATTTTTTTGCAAACAATAAAAAAAAAGTAAATAAAAGTCTTGCAAGTTGACTTTTTTTTCTTTATAATGCCCATATCAACATTGAGGGGGGAAAATGACACAA
>JAFZGR010000237.1 GCA_017555325.1 Alphaproteobacteria bacterium
CCATTGTGTCGATTTTAATGGGGATTGTTAGTTTTTTTGTTGTGTTGTTTATAACAAGTATCATTAAAAACAGTTTTCTTTCCGGAAAACTTAGTAAAATCGATATGGATGTTAGTGTGCGTAATTCATTGGTTGCAGGTATTGGGTTTGCCGGAATTATTATTGCCATATTGGTTGGTATCAGTGTGATGGGGGGGAGTTTAAAGGGATTGGCTCTTGTTGCTGGTGCATTATCTTTGGGGGCCGGTTTGGGTTTGCAAAATGTTGTTAATAATTTTGTTTCCGGTATTATTTTGTTATTTGAACGACCGATTAAAATTGGTGATTGGGTTGTTATTAATGGTGAAGAGGGGACTGTTAAACAGGTTAATATTCGGGCAACAGTTTTGGAAACGTGGAATCGAGCCAATATTATTATTCCGAATGCGACGATTTTATCTACCAGTTTGGTAAATATGACATATCAAAATAAACAGGCACGGATTGATGTGATGGTTAAGGTTGGTTATGATAGCGATATTGATAAAGTGCGTTCTGTCCTTTTGGATATTGCATCTAATACAAAAAATTTATTGTCAAAACCGGCTCCGTTTGTGGCATTTTTGAATTTAGGAGAAAGTTCTTTGGATTTTAGATTGAGTTGTTATACGTCAGATGTGTTTAATAAAACTTCTATTTCTAATGAGATTCGGGAAGCGATTATTAAGCGTTTTAAAGAAGAGGGTATTTCTATACCATTTCCGCACCGAGTTGTTTATTTGAACATTGAAGATAAGGAAAAGTGGGATGGGCTTGTTAATGAACAGAAAAAAGTAAAGCAAGAGAAAAATGGATAATTATGAACATAGGAATGCAAACTTTTTAAAGCAATTTTTGTATGGGTGTATAATTATTAATAAAAAATTAAAAAAAAGTCTTGACAAGGTGTGAGAAAAACGGTAATATAACTTGTCCTTTTTTATAAAGGTAATTGTGTTTTGCAAATGATGCAAATAAATTAGGGGTGTAGCTCAACTGGTAGAGCGTCGGTCTCCAAAACCGAAGGTCGCGGGTTCGATCCCTGCCGCCCCTGCCAATTAAATTAAGAGGAAGAAATGAAAACATCACCGGCGCAATTTGTTCGTCAAGTAAAACAAGAAGTATCGAAAATTTCATGGCCAAAGCGGTCTGTTGCTATGCAGGGAACGATTACAGTTATTATAATGAGTGTTGTTTTGGCTGCATTTTTGTTTTTAATTGATGTTGTTTTTGCTCGTGTTATCAGTAGTATTTTGGAGGTTGGTTAGCTATGGCTATGCGTTGGTATATTGTGCATACCTATTCCGGATTTGAGAATAAAATTGCGGCTTTTGTAAAAGAACAGGCGGAAAAAAAAGGTCTTTCCCATTTGTTGGAGGATGTTTTGGTGCCGACAGAAAGTGTTGTGAGCGTTCGTAATGGTGCAAAAGTTTCTTCGGAACGTAAATTTTTTCCGGGATATGTTTTGGTCAAGATGGAAATGACGCCGGAAACATGGCATTTGGTAAGTAGTACGCCGAAGGTAACGGGTTTCTTGGGGGGTAAAAAACCGGTTCCAATGACACAAGTGGAAGCTGATCGTATTTTGCGTCAAATTCAAGAGGGGGTTGAAAAACCAAAATCTGTTGTTTCTTTTGAACCAGGTGACCAGATTTCTGTTTGTGATGGTCCGTTTTCTTCGTTTAGTGGTGTTGTTGAAGAAGTGGATGCTGAGAAAGAACGGTTGAAAGTGTCTGTTTCTATTTTTGGTCGTCAAACACCGTTGGATTTGAATTATACACAAGTTAAGAAAGTTTAGATTAGAGTTAAAAAAAGGAAATAGAATCAATCCGTATTTCCTTTTTGTGGTAGATAAGCCATTATCGGACCACAACTTCAAAAACAGGATTGAAATTTTTGAAAGGTAAAAAAATGGCAAAAAAAGTAATTGGCTTTATTAAGCTTCAAATTGAAGCCGGTAAAGCGAATCCATCACCACCAGTCGGTCCGGCTTTGGGTCAACGTGGTTTGAATATTATGGAATTTTGTAAAGCATTTAATGCTAAAACACAAAAAATGGAACCGGGTACGCCAATTCCAGTTATTATTACAGCATATGCGGATCGGACATTCTCTTTTGTGACAAAATTACCGCCGGTTAGCTATTTAATTAAAAAAGCTGCTAATGTAAAGAGCGCTTCAAAAGAGCCGGGTCGTAAAAAAGTTGCAAAAATTACAAAAGAACAAGTAAAAGCAATTGCAACGGAAAAAATGCCGGATTTGAACTGTCACACAGTTGAAGCTGCAATGGAAATGGTTGCCGGTCAGGCACGGTCAATGGGTATCGATGTGGTGGAGTAAGAATATGAAATACGGTAAAAGATTGAAAAAAGCTTACGAAACAGTTGATACATCAAAAGTGTATGACATTGAAGAAGCAATTAAAGTTATTAAAGAAAATGCAACAGCAAAATTTGATGAAACAGTTGATATTGCTGTGGCTTTGGGTGTTGATCCGCGTCAATCTGATCAAATGGTTCGTGGTGCGGTTTCTTTGCCGGCTGGTACAGGAAAAACATTAACTGTTGCTGTTTTTGCTAAAGGCCCGAAAGCTGAAGAAGCTAAAAAAGCAGGTGCTGATATCGTTGGTGATGAAGATTTGATGAATGATATCATGGCTGGAAAAATTAACTTCCAACGCTTGATTGCTACCCCTGATATGATGGGTGTTGTTGGCCGTTTGGGTAAAATTTTGGGTCCGAAAGGTTTAATGCCAAACCCGAAATTGGGAACAGTAACAATGGATGTGACAGAAGCTGTTAAAGCTGCAAAAGCAGGACAAGTTCAGTTCCGTGTCGATGCCTCTGGTATTGTTCATGCCGGTATCGGTAAAGTCAGTTTTGAAGATGATAAGTTAAAACAAAATGCGACAGCTTTTGTTAAAGCTTTGGCTGCTTTAAAACCAGCATCCTCAAAAGGCGTTTATTTGAAACAGGTCGCTTTAAGTACAACACAAGGTATTGGTGTTAAAGTGACGGTTTCAAGTGTTGCGTAAATAAGTTTATAGCCCTTCCCTTTCTTGGGAAGGGCATCCCTGTCCGAGACTGTTGGTTCTTATCATGGGATAAGATTTAAGGGAAAGCATTCCGCCGACACAGACAGAAAATAAATCGGTTATCCATAAGGAAAAAGATGATGTTTCTGGACAGGAAAGAGCGAAGTACCAAGGTGTACTTCATGTGAAAACCAAGAAAAGTAAAGAAATTTACTTTTAACTAGCGGAGACAAAGTCGTGAAACGTGAAGAAAAACAACAAGTTATTTCTGAAATGAAAGACGTTTTCAGTAAATCCGGATTGGTCGTTGTTGCCTTAAATAATGGTATTTCAATGGCTGATACAACGGAATTGCGTCGGAATGTTCGTAATGACGGAGCTAACTATCGTGTCGTTAAAAACCGTTTGGCTAAATTGGCTCTTGCCGGAACACCTTGCGAAGCTTTGGCTGATTTGTTGGTTGGTCCGACAGCTTTGGCATATTCAGAAGATGAAATTTCTGCTGCTAAAGCCGTATGTAAATTGGCAAAAGCAAGTGATAAGTTCGAAATCGCCGGTGGTGTAATGAATGGGAAATTGATTGATGTTCAAACAGTTCAATCAATTGCATCTTTACCGTCATTGGACGAATTGCGCGGAAAACTTATCGGATTATTGCAAGCTCCTGGTGGTCAATTGGCTCGGGTTGCAAAGGCTTATTCGGAAAAAGAACAAGCTGCGGCATAATTTTATATTAACAAAAGAAGCATTAGGCTTTTAATTATACAATTTATGGAGAAAAATATGACTGATTTGAATAAAATCGTAGAAGAATTATCAGCATTAACAATTATGGAAGCTGCTGAATTATCAAAAATGTTAGAAGAAAAATGGGGTGTATCTGCTGCTGCTCCGGTTGCTGTTGCTGCTGCAGGTGCTGTTGCTGCCGAAGAAAAAACAGAATTCGATGTAATTTTGGTTGACGGTGGTGCTAACAAAATTAACGCTATTAAAGAAGTTCGTACAATCACAGGTTTAGGCTTAAAAGAAGCTAAAGACCTCGTTGAAGGTGCTCCGAAAGAATTGAAAAAAGGCGTCAGCAAAGAAGAAGCTGAAAAAATCAAAAAACAACTTGAAGCAGCCGGTGCTAAAGTTGAATTGAAATAATTTTATTTCAAAAAATCTCAATTGGGTCGCATCAATTTAACAAAAATTGGTGACGACCCTATTGAAGTCAATAAAGGGTTCCGGTTCCTTTTAATCGGAAGAGTTTTATTTTTTATGGGGAAAAATACATGATCAAATCCGAAACCAATCACAGAAGAGTCCGCAAAAACTTCGGCAAAATTGATGCTGTTGTTGCTATGCCAAATTTGATTGACGTTCAGACAAGTTCGTACAATGAGTTTTTGCAATGGGGTGTTCCTGTTTCTAAACGTGAAGATAAAGGCTTACAGGAAGTTTTTAAATCAATTTTTCCAATTCATGATTTTGCCGGACGAGGCGATTTAGAATTTATTAAATATGAATTGGATACACCAAAATTTGATGTGGATGAATGTTTAAGACGTGGTTTAACTTATGCCGCACCGGTACGGGCAACTTTAAGATTGGTTGTTTGGGATGTTGACGGTTCAACAGGTACACGTTCTATCCGTGATATTAAAGAACAAGATGTTTATATGGGCGATTTACCGCTTATGACACAAAAAGGTACATTTATTGTTAATGGTACTGAACGTGTTGTTGTTTCACAGATGCACCGTTCCCCTGGTGTATTCTTTGATCATGATAATGGTGAAACACACTCATCCGGTAAATTTTTGTTTGCTGCTCGTATTATTCCGTATCGTGGTTCATGGATTGATTTTGAATTTGATGCGAAAGATTTATTATATGTTCGGATTGACCGTCGTCGTAAAATGCCGGTTTCATCCTTGTTGTATGCATTAGATAGCCGTGATACGGAAATCGCACGTCAAGAAGCTGCAGAAAAAGGCGAAACATTTGATATTGCTGAAGCAGAAGGAATGAGCAAGGAAGAAATTTTAAATTATTTCTATAAATCTATTACGGTTAAAAAAGATAAAAAGCATTGGAAAATTGATTTTATGCCGGAATTGTTAAAAGGTGTAAAATTAACACATGATTTAATTAATGCTGCAACGGGCGATGTTGTTGCACAGGCAGGCGAAAAATTAAATCAAGGTAAATTAAACAAATTAAAACGGGACGGATTGACTGAAATTCGTTTAACAAATGAAGATTTGTATGGCCGTTTTGTTGCTACGGATTTCATTGATGAAAATACGGGTGAAATCGTTATTGAAGCCGGTGATGAAATTACAGAAGATGATGTTGCAAAATTTAATGAATTAAAAATCAAAGAATTTTCGGTATTGCATATTGATTATGTCAATGTTGGTCCGTATATTCGCAATACATTGGTTGCCGATAAAAATACAACACGTGATGAAGCATTGATTGATATCTATAAAGTAATGCGTCCGGGTGAATTGCCGGTTGTTGAAACAGCTGCAGCCTTATTTGAAGGGATGTTCTTTGATTTAGAACGTTATGATTTATCAGCAGTTGGTCGTGTTAAAATGAATGCACGTTTGGGATTTGATTCCAATGAAGTTCCTGATTCTGTTCGTGTTTTGCGTAAAGAAGATATTTTGCGCATTATTAAAATGTTGATTGAAATTAAGGATGGGAACGGTCAAATTGATGATATTGATAACTTGGGTAATCGTCGTGTTCGTTCGGTTGGTGAATTAATGGAAAATCAATATCGTTTAGGTTTGTTGAGAATGGAACGGATGATTCGTGAAAAAATGACATCCAGCGAAATTGATTCGGTTATGCCTTATGATTTGATTAATGCAAAACCATTATCAGCTGCCGTTCGGGAATTTTTTGCGTCTTCTCAATTATCTCAATTTATGGATCAAAACAATCCGTTATCAGAAATTACGCATAAACGTCGTTTGTCCGCATTAGGACCGGGTGGTTTGACTCGTGATAGAGCCGGTATGGAAGTGCGTGACGTTCATCCGACACATTATGGTCGTATTTGTCCGATTGAATCTCCAGAAGGTCAAAATATTGGGTTGATTAACTCTTTATCTACATTTGCAAAAGTTAATAAATATGGCTTTATTGAAACACCATATCGAAAAGTGATTGATGGTAAGGTTTCTGATGAAGTTGTTTATTTGTCTGCAATGGAAGAAGCACGGCACACAATTGCTCAGGCAAATGCTAAATTAAATGATAAAGGTGAATTTGCTGAAGAATTAGTGACTTCTCGTCATGCCGGAGAAGTGGTTTTGGCAAAACCGGAAGAAATTGATTTGATTGACGTTTCTCCGAAACAAGTTGTTTCTGTTGCCGCATCATTGATTCCGTTCTTGGAAAACGATGACGCTAACCGTGCGTTGATGGGTTCTAACATGCAACGTCAAGGTGTTCCTTTATTGCACAATGAAGCTCCATTAGTTGGAACAGGTATGGAAGCAGCTGTTGCAAAAGATTCTCGTGCTGCCGTTTCTGCTAAACGGGCAGGGATTGTGACACAAGTAGATTCTTCTCGTATTGTTATTCAGGCAACGGATGAGTTGACAACAACATCTGCTGGTGTTGATATTTATTCATTAGATAAATTCCAACGTTCCAATACAGGTACTTGTATGACACAACAACCGTTAGTACGAACAGGGGATAAAGTTGAAAAAGGTGAAATTATTGCGGATGGTCCATGTACAGAATTGGGCGAATTAGCTTTGGGTCGCAATGTATTGGTTGCCTTTATGCCTTGGAATGGCTATAACTACGAAGACTCTATTTTAATTTCCGAAAGAATTGCTCGGGATGATGTCTTTACATCTATTCACTTAGAAGAGTTTGAAGTGGTTGCCCGTGATACAAAATTGGGTCAGGAAGAAATTACACGTGATATTCCGAATGTCGGGGAAGAAGGCTTGAAAAACTTGGATGAAACCGGTGTTGTTTATATCGGTGCGGAAGTTAAAGCTGGTGACATTTTGGTTGGAAAAGTAACACCGAAAGGTGAAACAATCATGACGCCGGAAGAAAAATTATTACGGACTATCTTTGGTGAAAAAGCTGCGGATGTTCGGGATTCTTCTTTGCGTGTTCCTCCTGGAGTTTTCGGAACAGTTATTGATGTTCGTGTATTTACACGTCGCGGTATTGAAAAAGACGAACGTGCTTTGGCAATTGAACAAGCTGAAATCAATCGTTTAGCAAAAGACCGTGATGATGAAAGAACAATTTTACAAAACAGTTTCTATAATCGAATTCGCGATTTATTGATTGGTCAACAGGTTGCTAAAGCGGAAGGATTTGCTTCCGGTACGGTTTTAACGGAAGAAAATTTAAAATCCGTTGCCAATTATAATTTACGTAAAATCAGTGTTGTAGATGATACGGTTATGCGTAATATTGAAGAATTGATTGAAACATTGAATCAAGCCGAAAAAGAATTACAGGATAAATTTGAAAACCGTGTTGAAAAATTACAACGGGGCGATGAAATGATGGCCGGAGAATTGAAAAAGGTCAAAGTCTTTATTGCAACAAAGCGTAAATTACAACCGGGTGATAAAATGTCCGGTCGCCACGGAAATAAAGGTGTGGTCTCTCGGGTTTTACCGATTGAAGATATGCCATATACAGAAGATGGTACACCAATGGATATTGTTTTGAATCCGCTGGGTGTTCCTTCTCGTATGAATGTAGGACAGATTTTAGAAACACACTTGGGTTATGCCTGTCGTGAATTAGGGCGTCAAATTGGTGATGTGGTTGATGCAGTTAAAGCACAACAATCACAAATTACCGATTTGCGGGATAAATTAAAGGATATCTATGGTGATCGGGAATATGGTCGTCGCATTGCCGATATGGATGATAAACAACTTTTGTTAATGAGTGAAAATCTGAAAAAAGGTGTTCCGATTGCAACACCGGTCTTTGATGGGGCTCATCAGGATGATATCAGTAATATGTTAACAAAAGCAGGGTTGGATTCTTCCGGTCAAGTTACCTTGTATGATGGTTTGACGGGTGAACCGTTTGATCGCAAAGTGACAATTGGCTACATGTACATGTTAAAATTACACCACTTGGTTGATGAAAAGATTCACGCACGTTCCATTGGACCTTACAGTTTGGTTACACAACAACCGTTAGGCGGTAAGGCTCAATTTGGTGGTCAGAGATTTGGTGAAATGGAAGTGTGGGCATTGGAAGCCTATGGAGCCGCTTATACATTGCAGGAAATGTTAACAATTAAATCTGATGACGTTTCCGGTCGTATCAAAGCGTATGAAACAATCATTCGTGGAGATAACAATTTTGAAGCGGGTATTCCGGAATCATTCAACGTGTTAGTCAAAGAAATTCGTTCTTTGGGCTTAGACATTGAACTGAACCAAAGTGAAAAATAATTTTCTTGTGGGGAGGGATTCGTCCTTCCCCGAAACACAATTAAAAAAACGAGGAAAAATACATGAATGAATTAATTAATACATTTGGACAGGTTGCATCTCCACAATCTTTTGATGATATTCGTATTTCCATTGCATCACCGGAAAAAATCCGTGAATGGTCCTTTGGTGAAGTAACGCGCCCGGAAACAATTAACTATCGGACATTTAAACCGGAAAAAGACGGATTGTTTTGTTCTAAAATTTTCGGACCGGTTAAAGATTATGAATGTTTGTGCGGAAAATACAAACGAATGAAATATCGGGGTATTACCTGTGAAAAATGTGGTGTTGAAGTCACATTATCAAAAGTGCGTCGTGAACGGATGGGACACATCGAATTAGCATGTCCGGTCACACATATTTGGTTTTTAAAATCTTTACCGAGTCGCATTGGTACATTATTGGATATGATGTTAAAGAATTTGGAAGCTGTTTTATATTTTGAAAAATATATCGTGATTGAACCGGGTTTAACATCATTAAAACAACATGATTTATTAACAGAAGAACAATATCAAATTGCATTAGAAGAATATGGTGAAGATGCTTTCCGTGTTGGTATCGGAGCAGAAGCCATTAAAGAAATGTTGTCACAAATTGATTTGCAGGCAGAAGCAGCTAAATTGCGTTCCGAATTAATTGGTGTTACATCTGATATGAAACGCAAAAAAATTGTTAAAAAATTAAAATTAGTTGAAGCATTTCTTGAATCAGGTTCTCGTCCGGAATGGATGGTATTGGATGTATTGCCGGTTATTCCACCTGAATTGCGTCCGTTGGTTCCATTAGATGGTGGTCGTTTTGCGACATCTGATTTGAATGATTTATATCGTCGTGTTATCAACAGAAACAATCGTTTAAAAAGATTATTGGAATTACGTGCTCCTGAAATTATTATCCGTAATGAAAAACGGATGTTGCAAGAAGCTGTAGATGCTTTATTTGATAATGGTCGTCGTGGTCGTGCAGTGGCTGGCATTAACAAACGTCCGTTAAAATCATTAGCAGACATGTTAAAAGGTAAACAAGGTCGCTTCCGTCAAAACTTGTTAGGTAAACGTGTTGATTATTCCGGTCGTTCCGTTATTACGGTTGGTCCTGAATTGTTGTTGCATCAGTGCGGTTTGCCAAAACGGATGGCCTTGGAATTGTTTAAACCGTTTATTTATTCTAAATTAGAACAACGGGGTTATGCAACTACCATTAAAGCTGCTAAAAAAATGGTTGAAAAAGAAAAACCGGAAGTTTGGGATATTTTATCAGAAGTGATTCGTGAACACCCTGTTTTATTAAACCGTGCTCCGACATTGCACCGTTTAGGTATTCAGGCTTTTGAACCGGTTTTAATTGAAGGTAAAGCCATTCAATTACACCCGTTAGTTTGTACGGCATTTAACGCAGACTTTGACGGTGACCAGATGGCTGTACACGTTCCGTTATCAACGGAAGCTCAATTAGAAGCTCGGGTTTTAATGATGTCAACAAACAATATTTTGTCACCGGCAAGCGGAAAACCGATTATTGTGCCGACACAGGACATTATTTTAGGCTTGTACTATTTATCCATGGAACGGGACGGGGAAAAAGGCGAAGGAATGGTCTTCTCTTGTCCGCAGGAAATTGAACATGCTTTATTTGAAAAACAAGTTTCGTTACATGCTAAAATTAAAGTGCGTTTAACTATTATGGATGATGATGGCGAAAAACGGACCCATCTTGTTTCAACAACCCCGGGTCGTGTTAAATTGGCATCCGTATTACCTGATAACAGCAAGATTCCATTTAGCTTGATGAATCGATTGATTCGTAAAAAAGAAGTTTCTGAAATCATTGATGCCGTTTATCGTTATTGCGGACAGAAAGAAACATGTATTTTCGCTGATAAAGTTATGGGATTAGGTTATCGTCAGGCTGCTTTGGCTGGTATTTCATTCGGTAAAGATGATATGATTATTCCAGCAGCCAAGAAAACATTGTTGGAAGAAACAAAAGCAAAAACAAACGAATATGAACGTCAATATCAAGATGGTTTGATTACCCGTTTGGAAAAATACAACAAAGTTGTTGATGCTTGGGCAAAATGTACGGATGATATTTCTGATGCCATGATGAAAGAAATTTCAAAAACAGAAGTTGGTAAACCGATTAACTCTGTTTATATGATGGCTCACTCCGGTGCTCGTGGTTCTGCTACACAGATGCGTCAGTTGGCTGGTATGCGTGGTTTGATGGCTAAACCAAGCGGTGAAATTATTGAAACGCCGATTACATCAAACTTTAAAGAAGGTTTAACCGTTATGGAATACTTTAGTTCTACTCACGGTGCTCGTAAAGGTTTGGCTGATACAGCTTTGAAAACAGCTAACTCCGGTTATTTGACTCGTCGTTTGGTTGATGTTGCACAAGATGCCATTATTACAATGGAAGACTGTGGAACGGATTGTGGTATTACGATTCAACCGATTATTGAGGGTGGCGATGTGATTGCTACAACCGGGGAACGTATTTTAGGTCGTACGTCAGCAGAGGATATTGTAAATCCGATGACGGGAGAAATTATTGTTCCTAAAAACACATTAATGGATGAAAATGACATTGATAAAATTGATGCTGTTGGGGTTGAAACCGTTAAAATTCGGTCTGTGTTGACATGTGAAGCCGAAAATGGCATCTGTGCCGCTTGTTACGGTCGTGATTTGGCACGGGGAACACCGGTTAACTTAGGTGAAGTTGTTGGTATTATTGCCGCTCAATCCATTGGGGAACCAGGTACACAGTTAACCATGCGTACTTTCCACGTTGGTGGTACGGCTCAAAAAGGTGCGGAACAATCAAGCATTGATGTCGGTTTTGATGCGAAAGTTAAATTATCCGGCTGTAATATGATTGAGGATTCCAAAGGGGATAAGATTGTATTATCCAGAAACTGTGAAATTTCTTTATTAGATACAAACAATCGTGAAAAAGCTCGTCATAAATTACCGTATGGTGCAAAATTGATGGTTGTTGACGGTGATATGGTTTCCAAAGGTTCTCGCATTGCCGAATGGGATCCATACACAATGCCAATTATTGTTGATAAAGCTGGTAAAGTTAAATACGAAGATTTGGTTGAAGGTGAAACAGTTCGTGAAATGGTTGATGATGCAACAGGTTTGACATCAAAAGTAATTACACGTCCGGTTTCTTCTAAAATTGAACGTCGTCCACACTTGGTTTTATTAGATGAAAAAGGAAAAGTATTTAAATTCGGTAATGGTATGGAAGCCCGCTATTATTTGCCCGTTGATGCCGTTGTTGCCGTTGAAAACGGTCAAATGGTTCAAATGGGTGACGTGTTGGCTCGTTTACCGCGTGAAAGTTCAAAAACACGCGATATTACCGGTGGTTTGCCACGTGTTGCTGAATTGTTTGAAGCTCGTTGCCCGAAAGATCCGGCCATTATTTCAGAAATTGACGGTCGAGTTGAATATGGTGCAGATTTCAAAGCAAAACGGCGTGTTCTTGTTGTTTCCGAAGATGGTGAAACCACTCGTGAATATTTAATTCCGAAAGGACGTACGGTTGCCGTTCATGAAGGAGATATTGTCCGTAAGGGTGATATGATTGTTGAAGGTGCATTGGATCCGCATGATATTTTACGTGTTATGGGCGTTGAAGCTTTGGCTCACTATTTAGTCAAGGAAGTTCAAGCGGTTTATCGTTTGCAGGGTGTTAAAATCAATGATAAACACATTGAAGTGATTGTTCGTCAAATGATGCAAAAATTTGAAGTTGTTGATCCGGGTGATACAACATTGTTGTTGGGTGAACAAATTGAAAAAGACGAATTAATTGCTGAAAACTTAAAGGCTTTAAAATCCGGTGGTCGAGAAGCAAAAGTATTCCCTGTCTTGTTGGGTATTACAAAAGCTAGCTTGCAGACCAGTTCATTTATTTCTGCTGCATCCTTCCAAGAAACAACACGTGTGTTAACAGAAGCAGCAACTGCAGGTAAACGGGATAAATTAAGAGGTCTGAAAGAAAATGTAATTGTTGGTCGTTTAATTCCGGCCGGTACTGGGGCGCAAGCTCAACGTTACCGTCAATTAGCGGCACAACGGGATAAAAATATTTTGGATGCTCAAAATAAAGAAACCGTTGCTCAATAGAAAGTAATATTTCTTAAAAAAAGCCTCCGTTAAGGGGGCTTTTTTGTATGATTAATGCATCTGCTGTATAGTATTTATCTATTTGTATTTTTTTGAAAAATAAAGAAAATCTTATTCTAAATCGGTGGTATCCGTTTCGGATAGAGTGCTTGGTACATCATAAAAAACGTACGTTA
>JAFZGR010000238.1 GCA_017555325.1 Alphaproteobacteria bacterium
GATTCTTCCGCATCTTCTTCTGTCGATTTATGTGGAACAGATACCCGTAATAACGTCCGCTTTGCCGGATCCATTGTTGTTTCTTTCAGTTGCGCCGGTGGCATTTCTCCCAAACCTTTAAAACGAGATATATCTACGTTCTTCGCATTTTTGAAAACTGTTTTCAATAACCGCTCTTTTTCTTCATCATCAGCTGCATAAACAGATTTTCCGCCTTGTGTTAATCGATATAACGGCGGTAAAGCAATGTATAAATGCCCGTTTTCAATTAATTTTGGCATTTCCTGATAGAAAAATGACATTAATAAAGAAGCAATATGCGCACCATCAACATCGGCATCCGTCATAATAATAATTTTTTCATACCGTAATCCGTCTTCATTATATTTATCCCGACGACCGCATCCAAGCGCTTCGGTCATATCCCGAATTTCTTCATTTGCCAAAATCTTATCGTTAGAAGCACTGATAACATTTAAAATCTTACCTCGCAATGGCAAAATAGCTTGTCGCATTCTGTCCCGTGCCTGCTTGGCTGATCCACCGGCAGAATCCCCTTCTACCAAAAAGATTTCTGTTCCCGATGTTTCTTTGTGAGAGCAATCTGCCAATTTTCCCGGAAGTCGTAATTTTTTAGTTGCACTTGCCCGCGCCGTTTCTAACGTTTTTTTCTTGCGTTTGCGTTCTTCTGCCCGCTCAATGATAAATTCCAATAATGCATTAGCCGATTTAATATCCCGACTTAACCAGTGGTCAAACGGATCCTTAACGGCATTTTCAACTAAACGTGCCGCACTTTGTGTGACCAGTTTTTCTTTGGTTTGTCCCTGAAATTGTGGATCTTTGATAAAAACAGACAACATCACACCAGCCGTTGATAAAATATCATCAGCTGTGATATCCGCTGCTTTTTTGTTTCCACTCATATCGGCAAATGCCCGTAATGATTTTGTTAATCCGGCACGCAAACCCGTTTCGTGTGTTCCGCCAAGCGGTGTGACAACAGTATTACAATAAGAATAAGAAAATCCGTCTTTAAAATCATCCGGCCAACAAATAGCCCATTCAACAGCCCCTTCATTATCCGGCAATTCAACCCGACCGGAAAATGGTTTAGGCGTAACAGCTGTTCTGCCTTGCATTAAATAATCCAAAAAGTCGGCAACACCGTTGGGAAATTTTAAAATCTGTTCTGTCGGTGTTTTATCATCAGGTCCGATGAGAGACGGCTCACACGACCAACGAATTTCCACCCCACGAAACAAAAAGGCTTTTGTTCGAGCCATTCTGAACAAAGTGGATGGTTTAAAACGCACGGTTTCTCCAAAAATTTCTGTATCAGGAATAAAAGAAACACTTGTCCCCCGCCGATTGCTGACAGGACCTACAAATTCAACCGGTGTTTGCGGATGACCTTGCCGATATTCCTGCCGATATAATTTTTTATCACGAGCGACCTCAATAATCATATGGGCAGATAAGGCATTAACAGCCGAAAGCCCTACCCCATGCAATCCACCGGATACAGCATATGCATCTCCGCCAAATTTACCACCGGAATGAAGTGTTGTCGTAATAACTTCCAATGCGGATTTGTCCGGAAATTTCGGATGCGGATCAACGGGAATTCCCCGGCCGTTGTCTTTAACGGTAATATAACCGTCTGCGTTTAAATATACCTCAATATTTGTGGCATATCCTGCAACGGCTTCATCCATTGCATTATCAATAATTTCGGCAACCAAGTGATGGTATGCCCGCTCATCAATTCCACCAATATACATACCTGGTCGTTTTCGAACAGGATCCAACCCCTCCAAAACCTCGATATCTTTGGCGGAATACTCATTTTTAACTGGTGTTGCATTAAATAAATCTGACATGCATTCAGAATAAAATATTTAAAAATAAAAAGCAAGTAAAAAATCATTTCATTTATTAAAAAAAAGAACAAAACGGGGAAATGTATGGATTAACATTTGACAAGAACGGATAAAATGTGTATAAGGCTTTAACAGATGAACCCATCGGTTAAAAAACAGCCGATTTTTTGAAAAACTTATTTTGGCAAATAATTAACCGATTAGATTGTAAAGGAAAAGAAAGATGACACCCGAAATTATTTCAAAATTATTCCCCAATCCCTTACCGAGCATTGCAGATATTGAAGCAAAATATCCGTCCCGTAATTTGCAAGCCGGACAAAAAGTGACTCGTGTTGCCCCAAGCCCGACGGGATGGATGCATGTTGGTGGCATTTATGCCGGATTGATTTCAGAACGGATAGCCCATCAAAGTGGCGGTGTATTTTTCTTGCGGGTAGAAGATACCGACCAAAAACGCAAAGTGGAAGGAGCAACAGAAATTATTTGTAATTCTTTGGCACGATATGGCATTATTGCCGATGAAGGCGTTGATGTAAACGGCAAAGACTTCGGCCCGTACGGTCCTTATACACAAAGTGAACGAAAAGATATTTATCAGGCTTATGCCAAAAAATTATTGGAAGAAGGACAAGCCTATCCTTGTTTCTGCGAGCCGACGGATTTGGATTTAATGCGTAAAATTCAGGAAAAACAAGCACAAAGACCAGGGTATTACGGCAAATATGCCCATTGTCGTAAATTATCTGACGAGGAAATTTTAGCAAACTTAAACGCCGGCAAACCATGGGTATTACGTTTTAAATCAAACGGAGATTCCAATAAACGGATGTTGATTAAAGACTTGTTAAAAGGCGATATTAATATGCCTGAAAACGACTTAGATATTGTTATTTTAAAAGGGGACGGATTACCGACATATCACTTTGCACACGCCATTGATGATCATTTAATGGGCACAACGCATGTTGTTCGGGGTGATGAATGGGTATCTTCCGTTCCGTTGCACATTCAGTTATTTGTTGCCTTGGGTTGGAAAGCGCCGAAATACGGACATTGTGCGCCATTGCAAAAACTTGATAACGGCAATAAACGCAAATTATCCAAACGCCATGATCCGGAAGCAAATATTAAATTTTTCTGGGAAGAAGGATATCCGGAAGTGGCTTTGATTGAATATATGTAC
>JAFZGR010000239.1 GCA_017555325.1 Alphaproteobacteria bacterium
ACAATCCACGCGTATGGTTTTGTGGTGTGAGAACTTATGGCCCTGTTCCTGGTCTACACGTGTTTAATCCGTCAACAAATAAAATTTGTAATTTAAATGATGTATTAATCAAAGGCAGTGATGGTAAATTTAAATGTTCTAATCACTGTTATGCATCAGGTGCATGGAATAAAAATTATCGAGGGACACCTTGGGGATATTGTGCTTGCCGTTACAGTCGTGTATGGGATAAAACAACAAAAAAATGTGTATCTCCTTGTACAACAGGACATTATCGCAATGGAAAATGTGATCCTTGTGGATTTAATAATTGGACAACTAATGGAACAACTTGTCAAGGACCTAGTTGTAATGGGATAGAAGCATGGACAAAAGGTTCAGAAAATTTTAATTATCAAAGATGGTTGGATAAAACACCGACATCTTGTCATCCAAACGCAACAGATGGTAAATCCGGACGTGCCAAACAAGCATCTTCTGGAACATGTTCATATAAATATGGATGTATTCTTACAAATGCAGCGACTCCAACATGTGGTGTAGGAATTGCTATAACAAGTGATTGTAAATGTGCCAGTGGAGATAAGACGGGGATTTGTTGTTCGGTTACAACTTATCAAAGTGGTGGAAAATGTGTTTCTTGCCCTACAAGACAAGTGCCTAATTCAACCCGTACAGGTTGCGAATCTTGTCCGAAAAATAAAATTACACAAAACGGAAAATGTGTTAAATGTAATAAAGGATATTATCCAAGCAGTCAGCAAAATCGGTGTCTTGCTTGTCCATCAGACAGAACAACCGATGAAGACGGGTTAACGTGTAGTGTTTGTATTGATTCAAATAAAACATTTAATATGATAACAAACACGTGCGAATGCCCACCTGAAATATCTTTTGAAGATCCTGTTAATGGTAAATGCATTGTTGTTGAAGATGAAGTGCCGGAAGAAGAAACGGAATAAAATTTGATAAATTACTTAGTATAAAGAAACATATGAAAATGTTCTAATTATAATAAAAAACAGAAGGGATTTTTGACAAATTTCTTCTGTAAAATATTTAAAATCCCATCATTAGTTTAATTTCATCAGATAATCGGTCAATTGTCCATGGTGGTTCAAACGTTAATTCTACCGTTACTTGCCCAACTCCTTGCACTGATGAAACGGCATGAGCAACCATTGATGGCATTTCTCCTGCAATAGGACAGGTAGGAGAAGTTAGTGTCATGATAATTTTAACGTCTCCGTTTTCTTCTTGAATAATATCGTAAATCAATCCTAATTCATAAATATCCAAAAGTAATTCCGGGTCTTGAACAGCTTTTAAGGCCCCGATAATTAATTCTTTATCTGCTTTTGGAACACCTGTTTGTAAGGGTGTTCCGACTGTTGCACTTAATAAGGGTAATTCAACGGATGTCTGTGCTAATTCATCAAGCGTTTTTTGAAAATTATCCGTTTGATTGGAATCATTGGTAGATGTATTTTCAGATAATTCATCTTCTTTGTTTTCTGTCATATAAAGATTTCCTATTCAAATAAGGTAATTGCTTTTTTTAAAGCAGTAATAAATGCATCAATATCTTCGGTGTCATTATAAAGACCTAACGAAACTCTTAAAGAAACACTTGATTTAAAACATTCATGTATCGGTATGGCACAATGATGTCCAACCCGTACACAAATATGTTGTTTCCCCAATGCAAAAGCAATGTCAGATGGATGAATGCCATTGACAGTAAAAGAAACAATTCCTTGTTTAATGTTTGTGTCTGTTCCCATAAATGATATAGAGGGAATTTCTGTTAGTCGTTCCAATAAATAATGTGTTAATTGTTTTTCGGAAGTTTCAATTTGTTTCATGCCGATTTGACTTAAATAATCAATGGCAACCCCCAATCCGATTGCTTCAACAAAAGGGGGGGTTCCGGCTTCAAATTTGTTTGGAATATCCGAAAACGTTGTCTCCTCAATGGAAACCGTTTTTATCATATCCCCTCCGTATTGATAAGGTGGTAATTGATTTAATGCTTCTTTTTTGCCATATAAAACACCAATGCCGGTTGGGCCATATAATTTGTGCCCTGAAAAAACAAAGAAATCACAGTTTAGTGCTTGTACATCAATCGGCATATGAGCAATGCTTTGAGAACCATCTATTAAAACCATAGCCCCAACATTGTGTGCCAATTCAATTAATTCTTCAATCGGATTTTTAACGCCTAGTACATTAGATAAATGTGTTAAGGAAACAATTTTTGTTTTTTTCGATAATTTTGCTTTAAAATCAGCAATATCAAGTTGTCCATCTTTATTTGTTTGAACTACTTTAAATGTTGCACCGCTTAATAAACAAGCTTGTTGCCATGGTACGAAATTGGCATGATGTTCCGATTCGGAAATTAACACTTCATCTCCGGTTTTTAATAAACGGGAGAAACCGCTTGCAACTAAATTAATACTTTCGGTTGCTCCTTTTGTAAAGATGACTTGTTTAACAGGTGCATGAATAAAATTGGCTACTTTTTGACGGGCATTTTCATATTTTTGTGTGGCTATATTGGCTAAATCACAACTTCCCCGATGAACGTTTGCATAAGAAGTGGAATAAAAATCAACAAGTTCCTGAATGACACATCGGGGTTTTTGTGTTGAAGCTGCCGAATCCAAAAAAATAATGGATGTGTTTTGAAAAATCGGAAAATCTTTTTTGTAAATGTTCATTTTGTATGCCATTGCTCCTGTTTTATAAATATGTATTCATCCAGTCTGTTGTCAATACCTGATATTCTTCCGGTATTAAATCAGCAATAAATGCATTTAATAACAGATGATAAGCTGTTTTTTTGTCAATACCTCGACTTTGCATATAAAAAATTTGATTTTTGTCGAGTGGACCAATGGCAGAACCATGAGAACATTGGACATCATCAGCAAAAATTTCAAGTTCGGGAATTGCCTGTACCCGGGCTTTTTCCGATAATAAAATGGCTCGATGATTTTGGTTTCCGATACATTTTTGTGAATTATATGGCATACGAATAACCCCATTGAATGACACAACGGATGAATCTGTTGCAAGACCCCGAATAAGTTGTTCGGAATGAGTATCCGGTGCAGCATGTGTGACATCAATTGTTAAATTTAATTGTTCATTCCGTGCCGCTAAATACACACAATGAACTTTACAAGATGCTTTTTTATCAAGCAGGTTAATTTTTAAGTTTAAATCGCCTGAAAAGTGCAAACAAATACAATCAAAGGAATCTGAACCAGAAACATTAATGACTGTTTCGTTTCTTGGGTAGGGAACCGTTTCAAAGTGCCCGTTTTTTTTAATCAGACAGATATTATTTAAATTCTTCATATCCTTTATCTTCCACGTAGGCTGCCAAAGTTTTATCTCCGGATTTTACAATTTTACCGTTAACCATAATATGAATATAATCGGGTTCAATATAAGTTAATAATCGTTGAAAGTGTGTAATCATTAAAAATGAACGATGAGGTTCCCGTAAAACATTAATTCCGTCTGAAACAACTTTTAATGCATCCACATCCAATCCGGAATCCATTTCATCCAAAATACAAAAATCCGGTTCTAAAAAAGCCATTTGAAATGTTTCTGTTTTCTTCTTTTCTCCACCGGAGAAACCGACATTTACGGGTCGTTTTAGCATTTCATCTGTTACGTTTAATGCTTGTGAGCGGGTTTTTAAACGTTTCATATACTGAACAGCATCAATTGGTTTTTCACCTAAATACTTACGTTTGGCGTTGAGTGCCGTTTTTAAAAATAATGCTGTGCTGACCCCTGGTAATTCCGTTGGATGTTGAAAGGCCAAAAAGACTCCGTTATTTGCTCGTTCATCCGGTGACATTTGTAATAAATCTTTTCCTTTAAAATAAATACTGCCCTGTGTTACCTGGTATGCCGGATGTCCTGCTAAAACATTGGCAAGCGTACTTTTTCCGGAACCGTTTGGTCCCATAATAACATGGACTTCACCTGTATTGATTGTTAAAGAAAATCCGTTTAAAATGGATTTGTTTTCAACACTGACACATAAATCTTTAATTTCCAAAAATGCCATATTAATCCTCTAATCTTGCTTTAACTTTTTCTAATTTAACGGGAATTCTTTGCTTGACTGCTTCATCAATTTGGTAAATGTATTTGAGTTGTTCTAACATAATTTCAACATCGGCAACTTCATCAATAATTGCATCAACATTATCTTTTTGGCGATTAATATTTTTTAGAATTTCTTTTTGTAATTCGCTCATTTCTTCCAAAACCATTAAAAGCTGAGAATGATTTCCCCATTTTGTTATGGCTTTCTTTAAAATGTTTGTTGATACTTTATTCATTATCCGATACTCCCTTCTAGTTGAATTCCGATGAGCCTTTGTGCCTCAACGGCAAACTCCATCGGTAATTTTTGCATAACTTCCCGGCAAAAACCATTGACGATTAATCCAATTGCTTCGTCTTGCGGTAATCCCCGAGATTGAGCATAAAATAATTGTTCTTCTGATATTTTTGATGTGGTTGCTTCGTGTTCAAT
>JAFZGR010000240.1 GCA_017555325.1 Alphaproteobacteria bacterium
CAAAATTCAGATGCAGTTGCTGCTTTACGAGCACATACGCATCCACCAAAACCACCTAGACTAGTGGAAAATACAGATGCGAGTGATCGAACTGCTCATGAATTAGGAAGAACAATTGCAAGTAATCCAAACGCAACAAAAGTATTTGCCGATACAGCAGAAGCGCTAGGCGGAGACCCTACATTAGCAAATAAAGCTCGAGAAAACGCTAATCGTCTTAGAAGAATGCAAGGAGCAGAATCGGAAGGAAACAGCGGTACAGCAGTCGGCAGAACAATCGATGGTGGAAGTCGGGTTTCGGAAACACTTTCTGAAGATGACAATTCACAATTACGCAATAGTCAACCACAAGGTCGAGAATAGAATTTATTCAATCGTCATATCATAAAATTATCGTTTACTTTTCTGTTGACAAAGGAATAACGCCCATCCAAAATTAATGTAAAAAACATTAAATACAAATATAAAATTATGGTTCGTATAAAGGCCATTCGCTTGCAATCAACGAATCGATTGTATCTAATGATTTATTCATCAAGCTACGATATACCCAATAATTAACCATAATTCGCTCCACAAAACTACGGGTTTCACGAGAGGGAATGCTCTCGATAAACATAAACGGATCGGACTCATAATTTGTTTTCTTTTTCCATTTGATTAAATTCCCTGGTCCTGCATTATAAGCAACTGCCAAATAAATCAAATTATTTTGAACTGCCGGCAAATCTAATAAATATCGAATATATTTTTGTCCCAATGCTAAATTATATTCTACCCTATCCATATATGCTAAATTCCACTTTAAACCAGCCATTTTTGCCATAACCCGACCGGTTGCCGGCATAATTTGCATTAATCCCCTTGCTCCCACGGCACTTTTGGCGCGTTTATTAAAACAAGATTCCTGCCGAACAAAGGCAAAAACAAGGGCCTTATCGGTTTTCCATCCGCCAGTAGGCTGCCAATCTGGTGCCGGAAACCGTTCTTTATCTTCTGTCATTGCACCAATAATTCCGCTTAAATCTTCCTTAAAACCGTTTCGGGTAGCAATGGCACTTAAAACCGCTTGTGTTTCTTTATCGGATTCCAAATATAATTTAGCTAACTCTTTTTTTGCCCAATCATGTTTTCCAACCTGTTTTAAAGCATAAAACAAGTTCAGTGTCGGATGTGAAAAACGGATATCCACATCATCTTCTGGCGAATCTGACACATCCCAAACATGATTTAAATCAACCCCCAACATTCGCATGGCAAGCATACCATAAAAAGTACGTGGTTGCTGTGATGCTGCTTCTAAATAATCCCCTACTTTTCGATAATTTCCCGTTTTTAAATAGGCACGTGCTGCCCAAAAAGAAGCACTTCCCCGCAAAAGCGGATAAATTTCTGAATGAGTTGCAGTTTGAGCAAAATATTCGGCAGCCGATTTATATTTTTGTCGTTGCCATTGTGTTAATCCGGCTGTCCAATATGCTAGCGGAACAGAATTACCGTCAAACTGAATGGCAGATTTGGCATAATCCAAAGCGTTATCGTATTCGGCATCTAAGAAATAAGAAAAAGCCAAAGCCGTCTGAGCCAAAGCCATATCCGATTTATTCATCAATGCTTCAAAATCATCACTTTCAATTAACTGACGAGCCGCTTTTGTCTTGCCATCTTTAATTTGTTTAATTAATTGTTGATATAACTGACGGGCTTCTTTCTGTTTATGCCCCTGCAAATAAGAAAAACGCCTACGAGCAAGCAAATCTATCGGTTCATCCCGTCTGATATATGAACAGGCACTTGACTTGCCTCCAAACAAAACATCTTTTGGCTTTGATATTGATACTTTCATATTCTTTTTTTGAGCCAATGCGTATACATCTGTTACCACAGCCAAATTGTTATATTTTTTAAGCCACAAATCAATTTCTTTTTGCTGTGTTCTATATTTTACGGAAAAATATTTATCGTAGAATACATATCCGTCTAATATATGATTACGTACTTTTTTTAATAAACTTTCTGCCGTTTTATAATGTCCTTTTTGGTGTGCTTCGAAAACTTGTCGATATAATCGAACATCGTTTTTTGAAAGTACAACTGATTGTGCCGCCTGAACGGAAAAGGCGGCACACAAAAGAAAAAATCCGATACAAATTATTGTTGCGTATCGGATATTAATTCCAATCTTGTCACATATTTTACTTTTGATTTGCATACATCATCCGTCATATTCGTTGCACGACAGCCAATTACATTTGTTTGCGGAACCTGTACCAATCCCTGACAAGCAGCAGATGCCATATAAAATTTACGAGAAATCATTTCTCCCGGTGGCACGGAACCAAAATCAAACGGCATGTCTATATTTCCATATTTAACAGAAACCTGCATGCTTTGCAACGTTTCTTCCGTATTATTCGTTAATGTTAAATCCGCCATACAAAATTGAAATCTGCTAACCGACGGCTCAACAATTTGAACCCGCCCTGGTGATAACACAAAAAATCCTTTATCAGATTTATTTGGTTCAGCTTTTTGTCCTTGTTTAGCGGCCTCAACCCGTGCATTAAAATCACTTTCATTTGTCCGAAATCGTTCGTTTAATCCTTCTTGTCTGACACGTTGAGCCATTTCTGCCTGATTGATATCTTCTTCCTCAAATAAAGACGGAACAACTTGCCCTTCCGGCACAACCGCTGCGACTGGTTCCACCACCGGTTGTTGTCTTTTGCGTAACTCCGGAAACAAATCACTAGCTTGGGCAAATGCCCCACAACTCACGGCAACAATTGCCACTGAACATAAAAACTTCATCATTTGATAAAACCTCCCTTTACTTCTTTAAAAATTTAGCGTAATATGTAATGTATATTTAATATTGTAAGGGAAATATTTACAAATGGCAACATTTTTTTTCTGTGGAATCGGTGGAATCGGCATGAGCGCCATCGCTTTATATCTAAAAAAAGCCGGACATACCGTTTTAGGGTCCGACAGGTCTTTTGATAACAATAAACCAAACGCAGTTAAATCAAATTTATGCAACAACCACATCCGTCTAGTACCACAAACAGGAGAATATGTAACAAAAGATATTGATTTTCTTATTGTTTCAAGTGCTGTCGAACCTACAATTCCAGATGTAAAAAAAGCATTGGAACTCAATATAAAAATTATAAAACGAGCCGAAATACTTGCCAAAATTTTTCACAAACACACTGGCATTGCCATTGCAGGCACA
>JAFZGR010000241.1 GCA_017555325.1 Alphaproteobacteria bacterium
TTATTTAAAACATTATCGGTTATTACAATCTGTTGGACCAATTTGGCATACGCATAAGTTAGGTCGACAGGCAGGACAAAGCCAAGTGGATGTATTACTTTCTCAACAAAAACCGCCTAAACCGGTACGTCATCAAATTTGGATTAATGATAATTTGATGATTCGTTCTAAATTTTTAACAAATGAAAGTTTGTCTGAATACATACTTAAAAATCAGGTTCTTATTGATAATATATTTTATATGATTGCGTTTGCACAAGAGATTTATCAAAAAAACGGTCAAAATTGTTCACAGAAAATTTTAGATGAAGAAAGTAAAAAAAGGCAGTTAGAATGTGCAAAATACACATACGAGAAATTTTTAGAACAATATGGATTGCTTTCAATAGAATTATTTTGTTCAATTGTTCAACAATTGAAACAAAAATCCGGATTGCCGATTAATACCAATGTTTTTGATAATGTTAATAAAATTAACGGATTGACTCAATTGTTTTCGGCAGATGAAATTAATCGGATGAAAACATATTTGGTGATTCGGGATCAATTGGCACATCCGGTGGAATATAATTTCAGGTTTTTTGGAGATAAAACGAATAATCCGAATACCGTTAATTATTTAACGGATTTTGTTTCGGATATGGTTACCTGTTTGGCAAAGTTGTTAAATAAAAGTGAAGCGGATATTAAAAATAAAATAGCTACTATATATGAAGATCATATTTATGATGTCAGACCGCTTATTTTATTAATGGATTCCCGAAAAGCATTGAGAGAAATTTGTATTACAAAAGGGAATTTGAATCCTAATCAACCGGATGTGTTTTTAAGATTGGGAATGATTACGGAAGATGAAAATAAAAAATTAGCAGTGGCGGCTCAATTAAGAAATACATTGTGTCATGTCAAAATTGATAAGATAGTCGCGAAACAAGCACAAGAATTAAGTTGGGAAATTCGCCCGATTATTGAAAAAATTTCAGAGTTCGTTGAACAAAAATATGGGGAGAACTTACATGGTTGTTATTTTGGATATGCCGGAAATTCTCAAAAATCATCCGGTATAGATTTAAAAAAGACATATCCGTTTTTACATATTTCACTGGAAAATGATCCGGATAAAGATGTTTTTGAAACAGCATTTCAAGCAAAACAAGCACAAAGTAAAGAACCGTTAAATCGTCAATTATTACAAGATTTATATATGTTTGCTCAAACATTTCAATCTATGTTTTTAACCAACGAACCGCTTCAAAATAATGCTTATTATCATGAACAAGAGTTGAACCCGTTTTTAATGAGTATTGATAAAGCCCTGCAACAACCAACAAATAATCCCAGACGAACAATTATGAGTGGATTGGTGTCAACATGGGTTGCCGGAACGCCTATTCCCCGGTTAAAAAAGACAAGTGCCAAAACTAATGGATAATAGATGATTTATATTGAATGTGGTTTAGATTTTGATAACAATAAATTTGGTTTGGGCGAAGTGTTGAAATTGAAAGTGATAATGGTGAGGAAGGTTGTTGTAAAAAAATGATTCGGTTGAAAAATAAACGGTATTGTTTTCGTTTTTGGATATTTAAAACGGTTTTTGTTATTTCTCGAAATGGCTTTGACGTAAAAACAAAAAAAAACGTTATAATTTAAAAATTGTTTTTTTGGTTGAAGGTAAAGCTTAAATGTCAAAAATTTATTTAATATGTGGTTTTTTAGGTGCTGGAAAAACAACAATTAGTCAACAATTAGCACATCAAACTGATTCAATTCATTTAAATCCGGATAAATTGTGTTTTGATTTGTTTTCAAAGCAAGAATGCGAACAAAATTGGGATGAATGCTTTTCAAAAACGATTTCTGCTATCTGGGAACAGACGGCTGTTTATGCTCAAATAAACAAAGATGTTATTATTGATATGGGATTTTGGACAAGAGTTAGTCGGGACACAGCTAAAGAACAAGCTAAAATACTGGGAGCAGATGCAATTTTATATTATATTTATGCACCGGATGAAATTTTAAAAAAACGATTATCCCTTCGGCAAGGAAAGATTGCAGAATATAATTTAAAGCAATTTGAAAATCTTAAAAAAAAGTTTGAGGAACCAACGGCTGATGAAAATGTAATCAGAATTAATAATTTTTAAAAATCAGAGTGGCTTTTTATATTTTCGGAGCCCCATATTTGTTTACTTTTCGTTGTGATGGTATAAATCCGGCAATCAAGCCGATAGTCGGTATAATAAAAACAAGTATGTATCCGCCTAAAACAAAAATAACAGAATGTATTTTTTGTAAAACGGGAAACACAAGACCCATATAGTCCAAAACGGCAAATAAAAGAGCTAAACAAACGAAAAACAAAAACAGGGAAAGCGGAACAATCCACAGCGTATGTGCACTTTTGCCGATATCGTGCAAGCGACGAACCGTAGCTGCAATGAAAGGAAGAATATTAGCCAAAAATAATAAAGAGGAATATATAGATGGAACGTTAAATGCTTTTAAAATAAAAAAAACAAGAAACATCCCCAGTTGAGCAAACCAAAATTCCAAACGAGTTATACGGCCATTCCAATTAAGCCAGTGTTGCCAATAAGAAACAAGTGAATCGACAAAATTAATATTATGCATGATATCTCCAATTCGTAACAGAATAAATAATAATACTTCCTTTGTCGGTTGTTTGTCAAGCTTATATTTTTATCAAAAAAAGAATTGACAACCAGATATTTGTCTTGATTTTTTATTTGACAATTTTATAAAAATAGCCTTTATTATAAAGAATAAAATGTTTTATAAAGGAAGGTTTGTTATGCGGTATTCATTGTCATATATATTGTTGTTTTCTGTTTTGTTTTCTACAAACGTTGCGTGGGCTTTGTCGGATACGCAAAATGAAATTTTGTATGACAAAGTAGAGCGTTTGGAAAAAGATGTTATGTCTTTACAACGTAAGTTTTATACCGGAGCCGGTCATTCATCAAAAAACACATCAGCGATTGATACCTCTTCTTTGGATGGATTATACACACAAATTACTTCACAACAAGAAGTTATACAACAATTAACAGCAAAGGTTGAACAGTTGGAATATGCTCAAAAACAGTTGGAAGATAAATTAAATAAAATGAATGCAGATATTGATGTGCGTTTTTCTATGGCAGAAAAGGCGGTTGCCGAATCTAAAAACACAAAAGCAGTTACTTCAACACCGGTAAAAAGTAATCCCAAAGAAATGCAGGCAGCTTATGATAAAGCATATGCCGCAATGAAAAAAGGTGATTATAAAACCGCAGAAGCTGGTTTTACGTCATTTATGAAAAAATATCCGAAATCTGATTTAATTGGTAATGCCAATTATTGGTTGGGAGAAACATATTATGCTCGTGGTCAGTTTGAACAGGCTGTTGGTATTTTTGCAGACGGATTTACAAAATATAAAAAAAATTCCAAAGCACCGGATAATCTGTTGAAATTAGGATTAAGTATGAATAAATTGGGGCGGAAGCAGGATGCTTGCACGGCATTTACCTCATTAAGCAGTGAATTCCCGAAGGCCTCTCAAACAGTGAAAAATCGGGCAAAAGCAGAGGCTAAAAAACTCTCTTGTAAGTAAGGTTTTTTGTTTTTAAATGTCTGTGTTGAATTTAGATGATTTTAATAAATTAATGCAACCGTTTGGCTTGTTAAACGGTATGCATATTGCTGTTGGTATTTCTGGTGGGGCTGATAGTTTATGCTTAACGCTTTTGTTATCCGAATGGGCAAAGCAAAATAATATTGATTTAACGGCTTTAACCGTTAATCATAATTTAAGAACGGTTGCAGCTCAAGAAGCCGAAGATGTTCATCATTTTTTAACACAAAAAAATATTCATCATGTTATTTTAACCAATCAAAAACCCATTCCGGAAAGTGGTTTGGAAGTGTATGCCCGTCAGATACGGTATGATTTGTTAACGGATTATTGTCGGAAACATCAAATTTTTGATTTGTTTTTAGCCCATCATCAGGCTGATCAAGCAGAAACATTTTTGTTGAGATTGGCAAAATCTACAGGATTAAACGGATTAAGCGGCATGCGAATCACATCCGTTCGAAATGGATTAAAGATTCATCGACCGCTTTTGTCTGTTTCCAAGCAAGATTTAACAGATACGTTAAATGCTTCTCAAATAACGTGGGTTGAAGATGAAATGAATGCTGATGAACGGTACGAACGTGTTAAATGGCGACACTTTTTGCCAGTTTTGGCAGAAAAGGGCGTTTCTTTAAGTGCTATTGCACAAACAATGCAACGGTTGTCTCGGGCTGATGAAGCATTAGCTGAATATACCGAAGCGTTTATTAATAAAAACGTATGGATTGATTTTCGTGGATTTGCACGATTGCCTGTTGAAAAATGGCAACTTTTGCCAGCGGAAATTAAAATTCGGGTTGTGATGGATTTAATTCAGCAGATTGGGCAATCGGATAAACAAATTTCATTAAAATCCGTTGAGCATTTATGTAACAAATTGCCTTGTTCCGCTACAATAGGAAATTGTGTTTTTGTGCCACATAAAACAGGATTGTATATCGGAAAGGAAAAGCATTTAATGCCTGTGCAGAAAAGCGTAAAAGCCGGAGAAACCATTGTGTGGGATCGTTTTAAAATGACGGCTTTAACGGATTGTATTGTAAAGGCAGGTATGCCTGTTCAAAAAATTGAAAATATTCCTGCGGTCATTCAAAAATCTTTTCCCGCTGTTTTTATGGAAAAAGAACTTGAAAAAACAGTTCAGATTGACTATAAGGAAAAGAATGATTCATTTGTTCAGATTGAATTTTTAAAATATAATCAAGGATAGTAAAAAATGAAAAAACAAAATAATTTTGGACGTAATTTACTGTTATGGGCGATTATTATTTTTGCTGTAATGACAATTGCTCAAATTTCTGCTCCGAACGGAACGGTTGGGAAAGAAAACAAACTGACTTTCTCCGAGTTTGTTGCCGCTGTTGAAAAAGGGGAAATTAAAACAGTTAAAATTCAAGATCAATCTTTAACGGGAGAAAAACAGACCGGCGAAAAATATGAAAGTTATGCTCCGAATGAGGCAGGATTGATTCCGCTTTTACAAAAAAATAATGTTGCGATTACGGCTGTTCCGACTGAAGACGGCAGTTCAGGGTGGTTAGTCAGCTTAATTTCTTGGGCGCCGATTTTGTTGTTTGCCGGTTTATGGATTGTTATGATGAAACAAATGGCATCCAGTAATGGAAAAGCCATGAATTTTGGCAAATCAAAAGCCCGTTTAATGGAAGGTAAAGATAAAGTAACGTTTGCGGATGTTGCCGGTATTGATGAAGCAAAAGAGGAATTACATGAAATTGTTGATTTCTTAAAAGCTCCTGTTAAATTTCAGCGTTTAGGCGGAAAAATTCCAAAAGGTGCTTTATTAGTTGGCCCTCCGGGAACAGGGAAAACGTTATTGGCTCGGGCAATTGCCGGAGAAGCTAATGTGCCGTTTTTCAGTATTTCCGGTTCGGATTTTGTGGAAATGTTTGTCGGTGTTGGGGCTTCTCGTGTACGGGATATGTTTGAACAGGCTAAAAAAGCTGCTCCATGTATTGTTTTTGTGGACGAAATTGATGCAGTTGGTCGTCATCGGGGAGCCGGTTTGGGTGGTGGCAATGATGAACGGGAACAAACACTCAATCAGTTGTTGGTTGAAATGGATGGATTTGAAGAAAATTCCGGTATTATTTTAATTGCCGCAACAAACAGACCTGATGTGTTGGATCCGGCATTATTACGACCGGGACGTTTTGACAGACAAATTGTTGTTTCCAATCCGGACATTAAAGGTCGTGAGGCGATTTTAAACGTTCACATTAAAAAAGTACCATTGGCACCAAATGTGGATTTGCCTGTTATCGCTCGGGGTACACCTGGGTTTTCAGGCGCTGATTTGGCTAACTTGGTTAATGAAGCGGCCTTGTTGGCAGCACGTCGAAATAAAACAATGGTGACAATGCAGGAATTTGAAGATGCCAAAGATAAAGTGATGATGGGTTCTGAACGTAAATCTATGGTAATGGATGATGCTGAAAAGCGGATGACAGCCTATCATGAAGCCGGCCATGCAATTGTATCTTTACATTTGCCGGAATCTGATCCTTTGCATAAAGTGACAATTATTCCGAGAGGGCGGGCATTGGGTGTGACAATGCAGTTACCTGAAAAAGATAAATATTCTCAAAGCATGACATATTTAAAATCACGGTTAAGTATTTTATTTGCCGGTCGTATTGCTGAAGAAATGATTTTAGGAAAAGAAGGGGTATCAACCGGTGCTAGTAATGATATTCAGGTTGCAACAACAATTGCCCGTAAAATGGTCAGTGAATGGGGTATGAGTGATGAA
>JAFZGR010000242.1 GCA_017555325.1 Alphaproteobacteria bacterium
ACAATATATAAAAAATAAATCAAATAATATAACATATTCAAATTTTCAAAATTCATAGCGGCCCATTGAATAAACAAAAAAATAAACCCTATAAATACAACAAAACATGTTAAAAGTAATAGAAAAAACAAATTTCCTTCTGAAATTGAGATTAAAAATTGTGAAATTTTAAGTGGTTTTTCCTTTCGTTTGCATACGTACAACATCATTGCAAAAATCCATGATTGCAAACAAAGTGTTGCAATAATCAAACAAACAATTTGCGAATGATAATCAAATATAGAAAAAACACCAAATTTAACTGGTTTTACAGTCACCGCAAGTGTTTGCACAAACAAAGCTCCTGCCAACCCATAAAAACCTACCTTTTCAAATAATTGTGGTGATTCTGACAAAATAAACAACAAATGCCGCATACCATCTCTCCATGTTTGCAAATGTGGTTTTTTTGTTCTTTTATCCACCCGTAATCCCGCTGAAATCTCAACAATTTTTGCTTTGTTTTTTAAAGCCTTAATTAAGAGTTCACTAGCAAACTCCATTCCTCCGGAAACAACACCCCATTGCTCATAACTCTTTTTTTTAAAAATACGAAATCCTGAATTACAATCAGATAATTTCCCTTTAAATAACAGATTAATAATTTTAGTTAATACTGGTGTTCCTAAATAACGATGTAAAAAAGGCATAGCATTTTTTTCAATAACACCGGTCATTCGCGAAGCCACGACCATGTCTGCATCCTCTTTTTTAATTTTTTCAAACATTGAAGGCAAAAAGGATATCGGATAACTTCCATCAATATCTGCAAAAGCTACATATGTACCTTTAGCTTGCGTAAAACCGTTTTTAAGAGCCTCCCCATATCCCTTTTTCTCTGTTAGAACAACTCTTGCCCCTAAACTCTGTGCAATTTCTCTTGATTTATCAGAACTTCCATTATCCGAAACAATAATTTCATAAGAAATATTCATTTTTTTTAAAACAGTCTTTACCTCATTAATACAAAAAGAAATTGTTTCTTCTTCATTTAAACATGGAAAAACAAAACTTAAATCTGTTGTTTTCATCATACCCTCAACTACGCTATAATTGAAACCCACAATTTTCACATTTATCTTCTTCCGGCGATACCGGCTGTAAAATAACATCTTTTAATTCTTCCGGAACACAAATATACAGTCCCGAAACTAAATTATTTTTCAAATCCCGACAATATTTTCCTTTTAAATCTTTTTTTATAACATTAAAAATCAACTGTCTATTATTAATATTATGCATAGATTTACCAATTAAAATAACAGGTCCATTATGTTCCTCCGCTATTTTATCTCGCATTTTTCTAAATTCATTCCGTTCTGCAAAATCTGATCCTTTCATAGTCACTTCGTTCAACTGAATATACCCCAATGCTCTAAAATTAAAATCTTTTGCTAAAATCGGAATAACTGCTGATGTATGAAAACCGTACAATTTTAATAATACATTTTGGGGTAAATTAATCGGCTCCATGTACACTAATTTCTCATCATTCAGTCTATTCCCCCACGATGTGTTTTCCATTGGAACTAACATTAAAATTCCACAAATAAAGATGCAAAAAGTCGCATAAACTGATTTTTTTACAAAACTTGTTGGAATACAAATCCCCATTAATTTTACAAAAAATATGGCTGAAAACAAATCTACAACGCCAAGATATCTATGAATTGAAAAAATATTTAGCCATAATATATATGCAAGTATTAAAAATATACTAAAAAAACACCACAACGGATTTGTCCGATAAAATACTTTAATTCGTTTTGGTTTAAAAAACAAATATCCAATAAACAGAAGTGCTACAATATAATAAATCTGCCCTCGCATATCATAAAAATCTATTTCTGCCGTCCAATATCCATCCATTTTCCAAACAAGAGGATATACGAATCGAATTAATATCGTCGGTTTAAATCTATTATCATTATAATTAAAATCATCAAAATAAGGAGACTTAAATACCTCATTTAAAAACGGAAAAAAAGGATTTTGGTATAAACTCCATAATTTTAGCATCCACCATCCGTTTGTAATTAAAAATCCGATTAATCCACCCAAT
>JAFZGR010000023.1 GCA_017555325.1 Alphaproteobacteria bacterium
TGAATAGTAACATAAAAAAATTTTTATGTCAACTATTTTAAAAAAAATACAAAAAAGTGAAAAAAAATATTGCGTTTTAACGTACCTTTTTTTACAGATAAAGCCTTTTATAAAAATAAAAGACTTAACCAATTTAAAACCCTCAAATTAAATAATTGATAAAATCGGATTGAATCAAACTATATGTTCTTTCATTTTTTTCTTTACCGGTATTTATCAACTTAAATCCTAATTGTTCATAAACATGTCGGGCAACCATATTATTACAATCAACATGAACAACAATTTGCGCATAATGAAATACTTCAAACAAATAATTTATAAATAAACTTAAAAATTTTTTACCCAATCCTTGCCGATGAAACGCAAAATCACAAATTTTAATCCCAATTTCAACACTGCACTCATCTGTTTGCCGATAGTGCATCTCACCAACTGATCGTGAATCAAATTCAAGCATAAAATGCTCAACTTTACCAAAGGCATCTTTTTTCAATAAATTTGATACACATTCCGTGTTTGTTCCGACACCATTCGGAAAACCGGCATGAGCCATTATATTCCCATCATTCCACCATGAAACCAGTTGTTGAACATCTGTTTCTTGCGCCTGTCTTACCCTTAAATTGCCAAATCTCAACATTATTTTATCCTTAATCCACTTCCAATTAATAAACCAGATAAAAAAATTGTCAACCGAAAAATCAATTATAATATAAAATGAAAAAGAGACATCCGGTGGAAACAGATGTCTCTTTGATGAAAGAGGAACAAAAAAATGGGGGGGGGACGTTCTCTCTTTCATATTATGACGTTTGGCTTTAAAACATAGGGAGACTAACACGCCAAACATCCTCATCTCTTTGATGATAATTATGTTATATCATTTTATTTTACGTTTGTCAATACTTTTTTGCAAAGTTTTGACAAAATAAATATTTTTTTTACATCCCATTGTTTTTTAATGTTTATTTTTAGATATTTTTTAAAAAAATGTGCAAAAATAACTTGATTTTTTTATATTTAAACACACAAAAAAAGATTTTTTTTCAAAATTATTCAGATTCTATGCATAAGAATCTTGTTTTAAGCAAATTTATACCATTAATACGGATACTTCGCTTCAAAAAAACAAAAAAATATTCATTTAAAATCAAAATATTATTTACATAAAAAGATTAACCATTCGCTGAAAAAACGGCAACAACGTACCCACAAACAATGAAACGACATTAATACCCATCATCGGCAAAACAAATAACAGCCCCATCAAAATAAAAAAGCCGTACTGTTCTGTTTCCTGATATTTCGAACTATATGGTTCCGGCAATAGAGAAACCAAAATCCGCCCACCATCCAAAGGCAAAACCGGAAACAAATTAAAAATACCGATAACCAGGGATAATGACACGCCATTATAAACATTCAGCAATATCCATGTTAAAATCGGGGATTCAGATGGCAATACAGCAACTGCAACACGTGCAAGTAAAACAAACAAAATTGCCAACACGAAATTTGAAACCGGACCTGCCAAAGCAACCAATCCCATATCTCGTTTAGGATTTTGCAAAGCACTGAAATTAACCGGCACAGGTTTGGCCCAACCAAACAAAACAGGGGCCTGTGCAACAATTAATACAATCGGCATTACAAGGGTTCCCAAAATATCAATATGTGTTAATGGGTTCAATGTCAGACGCCCTGCTCTTTTAGCTGTTGTATCACCTAATTGCAAGGCAACAAATCCATGAGCAACCTCATGCAAAATAATGGTTAACAATAAAGGAAGAACCCAGGTTGTTATTGTATAAATCATGACCCCTCACTATTTTGCCGGCACGCAATCTTGTTTTTGAGCCTTCAACTTATCACACAAGGCGGCAGCCATATCCCGAGAAGCGAACTGACCGACTTTCAAACGATAGAATGTTCCTTTACCTGTGATTTTAGCCGATTCGATTTTATAAGACATATCAGAAAGCAATGCTTTATGTTTAAACAAAATACGTTTCCAAGCTGTTTCAACTGCTGATTTATTATTAGAAGAAAACAACTGAACTTTCCATTCGCCTTTAATCACCGGCGTTTTTGATTGCTGGTTTGTTGTTTTAACTTCTTTTTCAATTGATTTTTTTACATCCGATGCTTTTGCCAACATTAATGTCTCCGGTTCTGAAACAGGTTTTAATTCAGCTTTCACAGGAGCAACAACCGGTAATTTAGGCTTTTCAATAACCTCTTTAACAAGAATAGGTTCTGTTACCGATTCAACAACCGGATTTGCCGTTTTTTGAACATTTACTTCATCTAACGGATTAACGGCTTTCACTTCATTCATCTGAACAAAAGTTTCTTCCGGTTCTTCTTCAATTGTTAAAATTTGAGGCATAACCGGTTTTTCCGGCTCTGGAAACAAGCTTTCAACTTTTGTTGTCACATTATTTGAACGAATCCGATTATACACTAACTTATCCTGATCAGGAATATTAATTCCACCTGCCTGATCTGGTAATTCTTTTACAATCGTCGGCTCAGCTGTAATCGTCACAACCTCAGTGATATCATCCGAATCCCCATTAAACAAGAAAAATCCGGCAGTTGCAACACCCAAAATACCAACCAACACTGTTAAACCAATTAAATGCAATTTCATGGACGGAAAATGTTTTTCTTCAACCATATCATTTGAAACAAGCGGTTCTGGATGAAACGGCGCTGAAAAAGGCGTTTGCCCGAAAGAAAAAGATGGATTTTCTTCCTCATCCAAGCCAGCGGAAAAAGCATTACCAAGCGGAGTTGTCAAACCGGAACCCTTACTTTCAAAAGAGGGGTTCAACTCTGATGGCTTTTCAACATTTTCAGATAAAAAACGCTGTCTATCCACGCCCAAAGACGAAGCAGATGACACTGATTGTTCATTATCTATCCGGACACCTGCTTGATTAGACGATAAATAAGGCGTCGTCTGAACACTTCCAGCCTGAACAGAAGAAGGGATCGGTTTTTGAGATAATTGTGTAAAGACCGGTTCTCTACGATGTGTTAAATCTTCTGAAATTTCTCTGATTTTATCAAATTCATCCATAACAATCTCCTAAAGAAACAAGAATTAATTGAGAAAAAAGTAGCACA
>JAFZGR010000024.1 GCA_017555325.1 Alphaproteobacteria bacterium
GCATGCTGTGGTTGAATTCTACCATTTTCATTTGATTGTTTTTAACATCTTTTTCATTTTTAAACTGAATCCATTTTTTTGCTTCATTTTCTTGGCGTACATCAAATAAACCGGCTTTAAAAGCTTCCAATATAACAGTTGTATCACGATAATAATCATAAGTTATGGTATCAAAATTATAGTACCCTCTGTTTACATTTAAATCTTTTGCCCAATAATTCGGATTTCGTTTATAAGAGACTGAACGACCAGGTTTGAACTTGTCAATAATGTATGGACCACTTCCGATCGGTTTTTGTAGACTTGTTTTCTCAAAATCTTTATTTTGCCAAAATTGAGCGGATAAAACAGGCAATTCTCCCAAAATGAAAGGTAATTCTCTGTTTTTTGAATTGTTTTTAAAATGAAACACAATAGTGTAATTATCTCTTTTTTCAACATAATCAACATCTTGATAATAATATCTGTATGTTGGAATTCCTTTGTTTTTTAAAATGTTAAAAGAAAAGATAACATCATCGGCTGTTATCGGAGAGCCATCTTGAAAACGTGCTTTTGAGTTAATGTGAAATACAACCCCTTTTTGTTTCGGCAAAATAAAAACACCATCAGCAATTAATCCATATAGGGAAAATGGTTCATCAGAACTGGATTTCATTAATGTGTCATACATTAATCCGATTCCTGCCGGGGCTATGCCGTTAATAGTAAATGGATTAAATGTATCGAAAGAGCCTAATGCACTTTGTTTTAATTCACCTGTTTTAGGGGCTTTTGAATTAACATAATCAAATGCTAAAAAATTAGTTTTATATTTTGGTTCTCCATGCATTGCCATAGCATGTTGAAAAGGATAATTGGCTTGAACTGTTCCGGATGAAAAAATAAGAAAACAGAAAACACAAAAAAGATTAATCTTTGATAAAATTAATGTTGACTTCATCTGATAAGCTCACTTGTTTATATTTGGCAATTGGTTCATCCATGGATATGGATAATGGAGTTTCTTGATTTTTAGATTTAGACTGTTTAATTTGTTTATCCAGCTGATTTAATTGACGTGTGATATACAAGAATCCTTCTTTTTGTCGTTTTAAAAATAAAAAAAGCAAAATTAAAATTCCGCCACAAACCAAAGCATTTCCAAAAATTAATAAATAGACTCCAATCAGAAATGAATTCATGATACATATTTCCTTTTTATGACAATGTAATAAAAAACTGGACTTTTCTCAGTATAATCTTTATAATGAAAAAAATCAATTTAAAATAGAGGAAAATCAAATGCAATATCTGGATTTTGAACAGCACATTTCTGAAATAGATAGTCGAATTGAAGAGATAAAGTATCATTCAGGCTTACAAAAAGATGATATCGTTTCTGAATTGGATAGACTAAAAGTCAAAAAGGAAAAGGCGTTAAATACGCTTTATAAGAATCTGTCACCATGGCAAAAATCGGCAGTGGCACGTCACGAAAACAGACCTCATACCACAGATTACATTAATCAAATTTTTGATAATTTTTGCCAATTATCCGGAGACAGATGTTTTGCTAACGATTTAGCAATTGTGGGTGGTTTTGCAAAACTTGGTAAACGAACGGTTATGGTTATTGGGCATGAAAAGGGACATGATACGGAAACTCGTCTTTTACATAATTTCGGGATGGCAAAACCGGAAGGATATCGCAAAGCGATTCGATTAATGCGATTAGCTGAACAATTTAATGTGCCGGTTATCACATTGGTAGATACGGCAGGAGCTTTCCCCGGAATGGAAGGAGAAGAGCGTGGACAAGGACAAGCAATTGCTGCTTCAACTGAAACATGTTTAGATATAAAAGTGCCTCTTATTTCTTGTATTATCGGAGAGGGTGGGTCCGGTGGGGCTATTGCTCTTGCTTCCGGTAATACTGTTTTAATGTTAGAGCATTCCACTTATTCGGTTATATCTCCGGAAGGGTGTGCTTCTATTCTGTGGAAAGATGCTAAAATGGCTTCAAAAGCAGCAGAAATTTTGCATTTAACAGCTCAGGATTTATTAAAACTTGGTTTGATTGATGAAGTTATTCCTGAACCATTAGGTGGGGCTCATCGATATCCAAAAGAAACAATGAATACAGTTAAAAGTGTAATGGAAAAATATTTAAGTCAGTTGGAAAAATTATCCCCCGATGAATTAAAAATGCATCGGCAAGAGAAATTTTTAACGATGACTCGTTTAAATGAAGCTTAAACAACTTGTTTAAGCTGGATGATTAGAAACAAAGGTTTGAAATATAAAATTTATTTTTGAAAATAGATTCGTTTTAGTGTTTAATTGGATTCTCCTTTTTCTGTATTTTCATCTTCAAAAAAAATACAACTTCCGTTTATCGGATCTTCAAAAGATATTTCCGGCGGACATTCGCATGTGTTTGTAATCATATTAAATATTTTATTTGAATCAATACAAACACTACACGTTAAACCATCTTCATCTGTTGTTCTATCTGCCGGACAAGCCAAACACCGATTTTGTTGACTGCTCGGATAATATCCTTTTTGGCATTTAACACATTTTCCGTTTTGTGTAATTTTGTTCGGCTCACACGTTGTACACCCTGTTCTAGATGAATTTGGCACCTGACCCGCAGGACAAGAGGCACAACCCGTTGATGTCGGATAAGTCGTAGCAGAACAACAATATTGACCAATACTACCTCCGGTTGAACACTTACAATTCTCTGTTATTTTTGTATTAAAATTACATCCAATTAATGTATCATTTAGAGAAATACACCCATACTGATAAGAACAAACACCATCTGATGTTTGATTTGCCCGTCCAGATATTCCGTTCGTCGCATTTGAATGACAATATGAAGGCGTGTTTTCCACCCACACAGGATATACAAAATTAGTACTTCCGGACGTCCATGCCTGTATCCCATTACAACTGGGACCATAACAAGTTACACCATCAAATGTCCAAAGATTTACATGACAAGGTGAACAAGCACCATTAAAAAGATAACTATTTGTTGCTGCACACGGATTAACACATTTATTATCTTGCCATATGGAACCATGATAACAACCACAAAATCCCCAAGATGTTGCTCTATCCCAATAACTCCCCCAACCATCTCCTCTTTTAGTGCCACAAGCATTTGAACAATAAAAATTACCATTAGAATCTTTCTGTAAAACTTGCAAATATTCACAAAATTCTTTTGTTGAAGGATTGTAAAAACGTTCTCCTCCTATCGAATCGTTCGCCCACTTATGATATCCACAATACCAGATACCAGCCGGAACAGAATTCACATCCAATCCAATATGTGGGTCTGCTTTTGCACGCTTAATTGCCCATTCTTTCGTTGTTTCTACACATTGAATACAACCATTACCACTCGCATAATAATCTTTTGAACTGTCACATACACACATTTGTACACCGTTTACTGTTTCCGATTCAGCTTTGTATCCTTTACTCGTATCGCACAAACAATTTCCTGTTGTGCGATTTCTCAGCCCTGTAAAACCTGTATCACTCGCGCAGGATTTAACACATTCATTTATCCCATCGCCGTCTTCATCTATTAAATCCAAACCATCCGGACATTCACACGTTTCAGAATTTGCTTCTGCCGGCGTATTAACGGGACACTTACAACTCGGTTCAGAATCCCCCTCATCTTGTCGCCATTCCTTCCGTCCTGAACAGGCACACCGACCATCCGCCAATGTTAATCCTTTTGTTGTA
>JAFZGR010000243.1 GCA_017555325.1 Alphaproteobacteria bacterium
TAATTTACGACGTCCGATTTTTAACAATCTTTATGTTCGCCAAGCTATATCATTGGCTTTTGATTTTGAATGGATGAATCAAAATCTGTTTTACGATTTATATCAACGCACAAATAGTTTTTTTGATAATTCTTATCTAAAAGCCCCTCAAGAAATGAGCCCAAGTGAATTTGATTTATGGAAAAAACTAGAAACAAAAAACCCAAAAAAACAACCACTTAATCTAACTCAGAATACACCTAAAACAATGCGACAACGCCTTAAATTGGCTTTAGATTTATTCAATATAGCAGGATGGCATGTACATGACGGTATTTTAAAAAATAGCAAAGGAGAAACCTTTCAATTTGAAATTTTATTAAATTCCTCCAATAGTGCAACATGGGAACGCGTTATTTTACCATTTATCGGACAATTAAAACGATTAGGAATACAAGTTAAAATCAGAACGGTTGATGTTATTCAATACAAAAATAGATTGGATACTTTTGATTATGACATGATTGTATCAGTATGGGGACAATCACTATCTCCCGGAAACGAACAGCGTTACTTTTGGGGTTCGCAAGCTGCTAAAAGTGAAGGCTCCATGAATTATTCTGGTATTAATCAACCGATAATAGACGCATTAATCGAATATGTTATCGAAGCTGATACTCAAGAAGAGCTAACCATTGCGGTTCAGGCATTAGACAGAGCATTATTGAGCGAACAAATTGTTATTCCCCACTGGCACTCTCCGGTTTTGCGTTTTGTCATGTGGGATAAAATTAAATATCCAACAGTTATTCCAATGAAAGGTCCCGACATAATGACTTGGTGGAAAGAATAGTTTTTGTAAGTATTTTGTATTTTATGCTTGCACAAATTAAAAAAAAATGTATGAATAGAAGAAGAATTATAGCAGGAGGATTAAAATGCGTCGGATTATTTTAGCTTTATCCGTGAGTTTATTATCAATTTCAACTGGTTATGCACAGGGAGCTTTTTGGGGATTTGATGAAAACAATCAAGAAGCATACATTCCAATTCAATGCGATGGTCAATTTGATGAAACACAAGGGGGCGTATTCATGCCCACTCCGGAAGAATTATATGAACAAGGAGAATCTTTTTTATTAGAAAAAGGGGATACGAAAAACAACGCTAGTTATTGTTTGTTATCTGCAGCCATACAAGGAAACGTAAAAGCTCAATATCGTGTTGCTCAATTATACAACAAAGGCTTTGTTTTACCTCAAAATGATATTGCTGCTTATCGGTGGGCCTTTTTAGCTGCCTTAGGCGGAAGCAAAGAAGCTGAACAATTGGCTTTGACATTAGAACAAATTTTATCTTCGGAAGAAATTCAAATGGCAACCCAAACGATTGAACCCATGCTTCCCGGAATAAAACAGAAAAAGAGCGATTCGTTAAAAGAACAGGAAGATTTATTAGCAGAAAAGAAAGAACAATTGGAAAAGCTGAATAAAGAAATTGATGAATTATTAGGCGTGGAATTTAAAGAACCCGAGAAAAAACAAATTGCCATTGCACCAGAACCGGCTAAACCCACTCAAACAACAGTTAACAAAAAACGGTCTGCACGGGAGGGTAAAACAAAATTAAATTCAAATAGAAATCGTTTAAAATCGTCCACTCCCAAAACTGTTAATCAAGGTCCCATTTTTACAGAAAAAGACAGAATGAAATAGATTTTATATGCTTGGAATTTCAGTATGAAAAATACAATCCGAATTTTAATATTTTGCATAGGATGCTTTTGTACGAAAACCATATATGCAACAGAAAATTTTTTACCCGAAACAGAAGATATTCCCTTAATGGACGGATTAATGGTTCAAGCACCGACAGATTTGAATTTTGATACACCAGAAGGGCAAATTATAATAATTGAAACAATATCAACAAATTTAACTCAAGAACAAGTGTACTGCTATTATGCAAAAACATTACCGGAAATAGGTTGGATACGAATCACAGATAAGCAATATATACGGGAAAAAGATACCCTACATATTAAAACAATACAAGAAAAACAGCCTTTAAAAATTCATTTTGAAATTGCCCTTATGAACAATTTGTAAGATGTTTTTTAAAAACTATTGACTTTTTGTTTTTTTTGAGTTATAAAGAAAGCCTTAAATTTAATAAATTTTTCAATTGAGGAATAAAAAATGGCCAATATAGCATCGGCAAAAACCCGTGTAAGACGGAATGCCAAAAGAACAAGAATTAATTCTGACCGCTTAAATGCTGTCAGAACAGCAGTAAAAAAAACAAGAGCTGCTATCGTTGCAGGCAACAAAGAAGTTGCTGAAACTTGTTTTAAAGCTGCTGAATCAGCATTAATGAGTGCTGCAAATAAAAAAACATTACATAAAAAAGCTGCTTCTCGAAAAGTTTCTCGTTTAGCTATTGCAATCAAAAAAATGTAATACACATAAAAAGCATTCATTTGATATTAAAAAGCACTTTTGAGTGCTTTTTTTTATGGCTTTTTTTTTGAATTTGCGTAAAATAAGATTATCGTTTTATTAATAACAACAAACAGAACAAATTATTTATTTCAAAATAAAAGGAAAAGAACAAATGTATCATAGTTTTTTTGATGTGTTTTCTATCGGTATCGGTCCATCCAGTTCACATACTGTTGGACCAATGCGTGCAGCATTAAGGTTTGTAAAAAATTTAGAACAGCTACAAGTTTTTAACCAAACAGAAAAAATCCAAGTTATTCTTTATGGATCTTTAGCTTTAACCGGTGTCGGACACGGAACACCGAATGCAGTCGTTTATGGTCTGTTAGGGTTAGAAGCTGATACAATAGATTTATCTCAAAATTATATCCAACAAATACAAGCATCCGGAAAACTTTTATTAAATCAAAAAAAAGAAATAGCATTTCAAATAGAAAAAAATATTATTTTAGATAAAACAACGTTTTTACCGGAACATTCAAATGGAATGAAATTTCAAGCATTCGATAATAACGGGAATTTACTAAAAGAAGAAATTTATTTTTCAATCGGTGGTGGGACAATTGTTCGTTCAGACGAACTCAATCAAAAAAACACTATTTTAAAAGAAGTACCTTATCCATTTGATTCTTGTTCACAATTAATGCAAATATGTATTGAAAACAAGATGACAATTGCCGATGTTGTTTTTAAGAATGAAGAATATTTGCATTCCTTTACAGACGTAAAAAAAAGAATAGAACAATTAATTTCTGTTATGAATAACGGAATAGAACGAGGAATTGTGACAGAAGGGTATTTACCGGGAAATTTAGATATTGTCCGTCGAGCGCCTATTATTTATAGACGATTAGAAGAAAAATTTCATTGGAATGATGTTGATCCGTTAATGGTTGTTGATTGGATTAATTTATGGGCTTTTGCTGTTGCAGAAGAAAATGCCTGTGGCGGACAAATTGTCACAGCCCCAACGATGGGATCAGCTGGTGTTATTCCGGCAGTATTGCGTTATTATGAACGATTTGCATCAAAAAAATCTCCGTTTGAAGTCGCTATCGGACAAGGCATCTTTTTATTAACTGCTTCTGCTATATGCAGTTTATATAGAACAAATGCATCTATATCCGGTGCAGAAGTCGGTTGTCAAGGTGAAATTGGTGTAGCTGCCTCCATGGCTGCCGCAGGATTAACAGCGGCCATGGGTGGAACCAATAAACAAATTGAAAATGCCGCTGAAATTGCCATGGAACACCACTTAGGCTTAACATGTGATCCGATTTGCGGATTAGTTCAGGTTCCTTGCATTGAGCGCAATGCAATTAGTGCCTTAAAAGCCGTTAATGCAGCTCGTTTGGCCTTAAGAGGAAACGGCACTCACCTAGTCACACTTGACAGTGTTATTAAAACAATGTATGAAACCGGACAACATCTGGCAACCGGTTATAAAGAAACATCACTAGCCGGTCTTGCTAAAAATGTATTTAGTTGTTAATATGGGAATTTAATAAAATGACAAACTCAAAGACAAAAGAAATCAAGATAAAATTATTGGGATTTGGTCAAAATCCAGAAAATTTCTTTTTTGTAAAACTATTACGAAAAAAGTTTAACATTGTTTTAAGTGAAACACCAGATTATGTGTTTTATACTCCTTTTGATAGTGAACACCATCAATATGAGTGTGTTCGCATCTTTTTTACCGGTGAAAATGTCATTCCAAATTTTAATATTTGTGATTATGCTATTTCTTTTCAACACTTATCCTTTGAAGATCGTCATTTAAGATGTCCCCTTTGGCGTTTGTATGAAGATGCTTTGACAGAGGGATTAAAAAAGGGATTCGATTGGACAGATGAACAATTATTAAACAGGGATTTTTGTGCTTGTGTTATTTCTAATTCCGCCCAAACAGACGGCAAAAGAGCAGAATTTTTTAATATATTATCTAAATACAAACAAATTGCTTCCGGCGGACGGTGGAAAAACAATGTCGGGGGACCTGTTCCGGATAAATGTTCTTTTCAACAAAAATATAAATTTACATTAGCTTTTGAAAATACATACTCTTCAGGTTATACAACAGAAAAATTATTGGAAGGATTTGCATCACACACCATTCCGATTTATTATGGCGATCCACGTGTTACAGAAGATTTTAACCCTAAATCTTTTATTAATGCTGCTGATTTTAATAGTTTAGAAGATTTATCACACTATGTTCAAAAAGTTGATTTAGATGATGCATTGTACTTAAGTTATATACGAGAACCTATCTTCTTGAATAATCAATTACCTGAAAAATATACAGAAGATTCTTTGTTAAAATTTTTTGATAATATTTTTAAAGGAACTTCAACAGATGCAAAACGCTTATTTTACAAAAAACCGTATGCCGATATTGATTATCGGAGTGTAAAAACACGTGATATAAAGAATATGCTAAAATATAAAGTACAAACAAAAATAAAACATCTATTTGATTTGAAATAAAAATGAGTTACAAATGACAATATTTCCGAAAAAAAAACAAAAATCAACTCAATTACACCAACCCGTCATTTTTCAAGACGGTAATATTTCTGCTTCGGATTTAAAAGTATTGGTTTGTTATCATAAACCGTCTGTTTTACCTCCATTGAACAGTTGTTTTGTACCTATTCATGTCGGTAGAGCTTTAAATAATGCATATTCAAAAGACGGACAATTAAATAATACCGATCAGGAATGGTTATTATCCCATATGATTGGTGATAATACAGGACAAAACATCTCCATAGAAAATCGAAAATATTGCGAATTAACTGCTATTTATTGGGCATGGAAAAATTATGAATCGA
>JAFZGR010000244.1 GCA_017555325.1 Alphaproteobacteria bacterium
ACAACGGCTTGTCCGAATGAACGAGAAGTTGCTAGTAATGGTAAATGTATTTTAAAGGCCTGTAATGATGGACAATTTAAAACGACCGATAATGCTTGTTTGGATTGTACGGATGCCGGTAATTATTTTACCTATGCAACCAAAGCCGAATGTGATAAATGTGACGGACAACGGGTATTTGGGTATTTTAACAATGATAAATGTATGCTTAAATGCGGTACACCGGGGACTTACACCGAAGATAAACCTTTATACAACCATGACGGAATTTGCTTTTCGTGCAATACTCGTTCATCTGTGAATATGAACTGGGGAGATAAATCCCGTTGCGAATCGGTTTGTCCTAATCGCACACTAGAAGGGAACAACTGTGTGTTTCGGGAATGTTCGGTTGGTATGTTTTCTGGCAATGATCAGGTTTGTTATGGGTGTGGGATTGTTACCCCGATTGCAACAACCAAAGATGAATGCAAAAGATGTTTAAATCGGGAATATGGCGCAGACGGATATTGCGGATTGAAAAGCATATAACAAATTATACTCTTGTTCCTTTTTAGGCAACAAAAAATCCCCTGTTGAAAGAATCAATCAGGGGATTTTAAACAAAATAATTTATTACGGTTTAACCACATAGATAAAAGATTTTGTTTCCGGTTTGCATATTTCGCTTACACCGAGTTTCTGGGCCGTTTTAACACAAACGGCAAATGAGTCAAACGTCAATTTAATCATTAAATTATCATTGATATCAAAATGATTTGTTGCCTGAATAATCGGGGTAATTTGCGTACCGAAAATCGTTTCGTTTTCACCGATAACGCCGCTTTCTTTTAAAGAAGGCAAAATTGATTTATCAACTTCTTCTGCAGTTTTTACCGAAGTATTAATCGTTTCAGAAGTTGATGTTTCAACCGTATCTGTCACTGTTGATTGAATCACTTGTTTATGTGTTTCACCTGCCAAAATTGTTTCCGTCTTTTTTAACGGTGATTCAATGGCAATAACGTTTTTCTTTTTAGCCTCCAACAATATTTGTGCATATTGCTTTGTTATTTGAGCAACTTCATTTGCCCGATAATCATCCATTTTTTTAATATATTCATCCGTTAACAAGCTATCAGGAGCCCCTTTAGAAAACATATCTTCTAATTCATTGGCAAAAACTTCAAAAACATCTGCTTTGTAGCTTTGAGTTAAAGCATTTACTTTAACATGGGCTTCTTCCGGTGTTATTTTCGATAAAATTCCACCTTCCGATACTGTTACTTCATCATTTGTGTTTTCCATTGAAAACAATTCTTTACCGTTTTCAAAGAATGTTGTTCGAAAAACAACACTGTCTGCTGGTGATTGAATAATATTAAAAATTGAAATGTCCTTTTTCCATTTAAGTGAGGCCGATAAAACTTTTTCCTGATTGTTCTGATAAACACTGAAATCTTCCAATGAAATACCTGACAATAAAATCGGAGCTGTCATTTGCAATTCATCCATCATTTTTATTTCATCCAGCGTTGCGGCTAACTGCATAATTTTTTGATAGGCATTTTTAAACGAATCCGTCACTTGAATATTTGATGAAATAAACGGCACATTACTTTTTGGATAAAACAAATTAAAATTAAGACCGTTATTTGTACTTATCCATTGTATCAATGGTTTTTGATTAACCGGATTGAACACTTCAAATTTACTGTCTGGCGTTAATCCGGATAATAAATTAAAACCACCGGTAAACGACATAATTGCTTTTTTATCTTTTCCAAATAATTCGTATTTTGTGAGTGTTGTATCCTTAAACAATGAATTTTGCTCTTCATTTGTACCAACCAACTCATTTGTCATCAAATTAACCAGTTGAAAAATGCCTTCGGAAATTGGCGATTTGCTTTGAAAAGCTAAAAACAATACATCTTTGTAATCATCATCCAAAACCCGAATTTGCGTATCTTGATTATTTTCTTTAAACGTTATAATCATTTTACCCGATTGTGGTGATATCGGAAGCGGAGCAGAAACATTTATCGGAGATGTTTTTTTCACATCAATGGTTAGTTTTGAATCTTTTTTAAAGAGCGGATAAGTTAAATTACCCTCAAATGTTATCGTATTTTGGTTATCGGTAACAGTTGTATTCATAATGGATAAACACCCGAACAATGCCTGCGTTGTTTTAGGGTTTTGTTCCGTTAAATAAGCACTTAATCCGTCTGTTAATTTATCATCCGAACAAATGTTTTTGCCTTGAATAACATAAGCCGGCACTTCATTTTCAGCATTTTTTATTTCAAATTCACCATTCGGTTTCATAAAACCGTTTATTTTGTTATTATAATTAAATGCTCCTTGTAATTTTCCGGACAAATACGACAATGTTATTACTTTGTCCTGATTCATAATTTTAGCAATCCCGCTTTTTTGCCCACCGGAATAGGTGTAAACACGCAGCGTTTCTCCTGATGAGTTAAGGTAAGTTTCTATACCACTTTTGAGGTTATCCTTATAAATTGTTTCAATCCGTGTACCGTCTTTTAAATATTCTTTTTGTTTACCGTTTTTTAAACCATCAATATACGGAACGGTTAACTTAACTGTTCCGTCTTCGTAAAATTCTTTATATGTACCACTTGTTTTAAAAAACGATTGAGGCGCAACAGATTGAACCACTCCATTTGGATAATATGTTTTTTTTGTTTTGTTACCGTAAATATATGTTGCTCCACCGGCTAACATCCCGAGGATTAATAAAAAGAATAAACTTTTTTGCATACTTTTTTACTCCTTTGAATTAAATCTTTTTAAAAGGTACCACAATCAAAAAAGCAAGTCAATTTAAAATAAACAAATTAAAACAAATAATCTGCTTGTCAAATGATGTTTTTTTTGTCAATATATGAATAATATGATCAAAAGGATTTATCTATGGGGTATTATTATCGGTCCAAGACAAAAAAACAGTCAATTAGTGGGGCTGTTTCACCTAAATTAAAAGGTTCATTAGCTTATTGCAATCGGATGCTGTTTGATGCATTAAAAGAAAAAAAGTATTTAAAAATTCGCCCCAAAAAACTGTTATCCCCTTTTCAACAAAAAATTGAACGGGAACAAAAACAACAATTAAATGCCCTCTTGGGAGACTCTCCTAAATGTCCGCAAGATTGGTGGTTGTTAAAAAACAGTATTTTTAAAAGTTTATTTACAGATATCCTCTTTGCATTATTTTTTATCTTTGTTTTTATGGAAATATTATTCTATTATTTCCCAAATAATGTTTTGTTTTCCTTTCTTTTTTCTGCAAAAGTTCAAGGACCACTTTTACTTTGTTTATTTATACTGCGAATAGTTTTATTTGTTCCGCAACATACAAATAATAAATTGAAGTTAAAGGGCTCTGTTCTATTTAAAGAAGAAGGCGAAATTCCCGCCTCTTTTTCTCCGTTTCAAATGGGAGAAATATTTTATGGTTCATCTCAAAAACCGTTTTATTATTTAGATGCCGTATTGCTTTGGTTAGTCAACAATAAATACATTCAAATATATCAACCGCAACAAGAATCCGTATTCTTTTCCAAATTAAAAGATTTTGATGGTTCAGACGAAAAAGTTTCTTTATTTTTTAATGCTTTGTTTCACAACAATTTAACCATGGCATCACTATCAGATTTAAAAAAAGACAAGGTTTTTGAAAATACCTGTCAAAAATTATTAGCAAAAGAAACAGTCCATATTCCCATAAAAAAAGATAAGCACAAACAGCGTTGTAAAAAAATTTTAAATATGTGGATGTGCCTTATCATTATGTCATATGTTTATTTTAATTGGTCATTAATTAATTTAGTCATTGGAGGCATGCTTATGATTGTCTGTTTAAGGAAAGACAAAGGATACGTTATTCCTGAAAATCAAATGTACAAAGGAAAACATGCCCGATTTAAGCGTTTTTTAAAAAATTGTGCTTTTTATTCAAATGAACAAATGATTCGGGACTTAATAAAATCCAATCCCAATTATATGTATGATGTGATACCCTATCTTGTGATTTTTTCTTTGTGGTCGAAATGGGAAAAACAATATTTACAGTTTTATCAAAAAAATCCGCTTGAGTATCGTGGAAACGGACATTTTAATGAATGGTTTTTACCTCTTTTACGTCAAAGAGGCGGATTATTTAATATCAAAAAATACAAATGGGATTTCTTTTAATTGACAGAAGAACATATTTTTGATACGCATACAATAATGAGTTAAGGAGAAAACAAATGCGTCAGATTTTTATTTATTTTTTCATTTTATTGTTTTCTGTTACGGTTCAGGCAGAAAAATTCAGCATTACAAGTCAAAACATTCATTTAAACGTACAACTTGATAAAAGCATTATTGTCACAAAGGATATTAAAGTGCATTTTAATGTGCCTCAACGAGGAATTTTTCATTATGTGCCAACACAAAATGGTGAAAAATTAAGCAATATTGCAGCTTCGGATAAACCGATTGTTTCTACGGATAAAAATTATACGGTTTTGAAAATGGGTAATAAATCTGGCAATCCCATAACCGGCGATTATGATTACAAATTAAAATACACGCATCATTTGGTCGGACAAGCAGACAGAATGCTTTTGTTTTTAACAGATCGCACTCCGACAACGATACAAGTGGTTATGCCAAAGGATTTTACGGATAATGCCGTTCGGTTTGTGATTATTGACGGAGGGGTTAAAGAACAATTAATACCCACTCGAAACGGCAATACGCTAACAGCAGTCTTAAACCGTCAATTAACGGGAAAAGAAGCTCTTTATTTAAGCGCTACGTTTGGTGAAGATTATTTTACCGGTACGCATTTAATACCGTCATTACCGCAACAACAAAATCACGTTATATCCGTTAAACAACCGCTTCCACGGGCAAATGCGCCGCTTGCTCGGGCAAACACCACCGCCCCTGCCGTACAAACACAACAGAAGAAAAGTCATCCAGATGTCGGCAATGAAAAATTTTACATTCAAAAATATGATATACAAATGAATGTAGATAAAAATAAAACTGTCCGTATAACGGAAACAATTGATGTTTATTTTGTACGATCGGCACATGGAATTATTCGCGATATTCCAGTTGATTTTCGGGAAAAATTAACGATGGATTCGATATCGGAAAAATATAAAAAAAGTTATGCTTTTTCGGACAACACATTATTTATAGACTATAAAATCGGATATGAAAATATCTTACAAAAAGATCACCATAGATATGTGTTAAAATTCACACATGAAATTCCATATAATCCGAATGAATTATTTTACAATCTGGTTGGAACCGGCTGGGGTGTGCCGATTGAAAAAGTAACATTTTCAATTAATATGCCGGAAGCTATTAATAAATCAGATGTTGTATTTTATGTCGGACATTCAGGTTCAAAATTGGGACAAAAAGATGTCACCTATACCATAAACAACAATCATATCACGGGAGAAACCACCCGTATGTTAAAAAAGTATGAAGGTGTTTCAGTGAAAATAAACGTTCCCGACGGATATTTCAACATCCCAAGTCCATTCAAAAACAATCCTTTACGGGCTATCGGCGTATTTATATTTGCTGTTTTAGCCTTTTTAGCATGGTTTTTCTATGGTAAAAACAAATATTCCCAAGCTCCGATTGTTTCTTTCTATCCGCCTCAAAACTGTAGCGTAATAGAATGCAGTGTTTTGGATTCTTTAAGCATTGAAAGAACAACAACCGAGATAGAAAGTGCTAACGGCGAAAACAAAGGGTTTTTAGCAACATTGATTCTTTTGGCATCCAAAGGGTATATTAAAATTGAAAAAATTGCCAGCGGCATCAAACCGGATGCATTTGCAGTCACAATGGCCAGTTTAACGGATAGTGGCACACAGACTATTAAAAACAAATTTTTTCAAATGGTTGGAATGTTTGTTGCCGTTGTATTGTTTGCCATTCCGTTTATTGGTCCGGTTTTAGGATTTCTTGCCGTTGCTTTTGTTATCTATTTAAATGTTTCCAATAAAAACAAAGACCGTGTTACCCTTTCAGCAATGGATCAATTGGAAGAAGACAAAAAAGATGAGTTTATGCTTCACAAATTAAAAGAATACGAAGGAACAGATGAATTTGAAAAGCGATTTATGGAATTATTGTTCCCAAGTGATGCAACCTCTGTTTCTTCAAAAGTTTTAGGCAGAAAACCGTCATTCTTTTTAAATATGCATCGAGCTTTATCCAAATCGGAAAAATCATTCTTTAAAAAATACGGCCAACAGAATTTGTTGTTAAGTTATTTTTTCGGAACAGTCGGAACAATTGCCACTTATTTTGTTTGGCAAACCGTTTTCCCAATTCGTTTTTCATGGATTTGTGTTGCAGTTTTGATTGTATTACTTATAATCAGCGGTTTTATTGAAAATTCGCTGACATCCAACAGTTCCAAACTGGTTCGAGGCATTGTGACAGTAATATGGGCTTCATTCCCGGTTATTGTTGGTCCGATTATTCTTTCATTGTTATACGGAAAAGAACATTTAAACATGAATGAATATTTTGTTGTTGGTTTATTAGCTATTGTTATTATGCGGTGTTCTTCTCGCTATATGATGAACATTACAAAAATCGGTGCCGAACGAATATCACTGGCAATGGGCTTTAAACGCTTTTTGGAAACGGCAGAATTGCCCGAAGTGCAAAAAATGTTGGTCAGCAATCCGAATTACGGATTTGATATAATGCCATATTTGTATATATTCGGACTGGAAGAAAAATGGATGAAAAAATTTGCACCCATTTTCAGACAAACACCGGAGTGGTATCAAGGCGCAGGCAAATTTTCAATGCATGGATTGCGACAGGTTTCCCGTTCATTTTCTCCGCCTGTTTCCTCAGGTTCCCGAGGCGGTCGTTCCCGCAGTGGCGGTTCCGGCGGCGGCTCCGGCGGTGGTGGCGGACGTTCGTGGTAAAGCCACACGAGAACACTATTTTCACTTAATGTGAGAAATAAAAAAAACGGTGTTATACTTTATCAAACACCGTTTTTTTTAACACCAATCCATTAAACAATCTGAACCCTGTTTCTTAACGCCTGCCCCGTCAAATAATCCAACAACTGTTTTTTTAACACCAACCTATTAAACAATCTGAACCCTGTTTCTTAACACCTGCCCCGTCAAATAATCCAACAACTGTTTTTTTTACACCACTCGTTAAATAATCTGAACCCTGTTTCTTAACGCCTGCCCCGTCAAATAATCCAACAACTGTTTTTTTAACACCACTCGTTAAATAATCTGAACATCGCTTTTAAGACCAGGAACCACCAATAATCTAAGTACCCTTTTTATGAAAAAAAT
>JAFZGR010000245.1 GCA_017555325.1 Alphaproteobacteria bacterium
ATATATTGGATGGAAAGGCAGATGATAAACATTTTCTGCCTTTTATTTATGAATTGGATTCAATTGAAGAATGGGATAAGGAAGATTGTTGGATTAAAGCAAATCCGGGATTAGGAACAATCAAAAGCTATGATTACCTTCGCCAAATGGTACAAAAGGCGAAAAATGATCCGGCTTTTAAACCAACAGTTCTTGTAAAAGATTTTAACATGAAGCAAACGGCGGAAAGTGCTTGGCTTAGATGGGAAGATCTGAACAACGAAGAAACATTCGATATTCGAAAATTTGGTTATTGCATAGGCGGATTTGATGCGGCGGATTCTGTCGATCTAAATGCAGCCGTTGCAGTATTCCAACGCCCGGATGATGAAAATATTTATGTAAAATCAATGTTTTGGATTCCGCAAAGTGTTATCGATGAGATCGATAAGACCGGGAACAGAAAAGAGCGCGACAATGCGCCGTATAAATTATGGATAGATCAAGGATATATGCGTACTTGTGAAGGTAACAAATGCGACAAGATGATTTTCCTTGAATGGTTTCGCGAAATTCGCGATGAATACGATATTTATACATCGTTCATCGGTTACGATCCTTGGCATGTATCGGATGATCTTATTCGAGAATTCAAAGCGGAATTCGGAAAGAATGCAATGATTCCGGTTCGACAAGGAACAATCACTTTATCGGATCCAATGAAGAACCTTGCAGCGGATTTCAAGGCGAAAAGGGTTATATATGATAATAATCCTGTAATGAAATGGTGCTTGATCAATACGGAGGTTAAAACAGATATTAACGGAAATATTCAGCCGGTAAAGGGGTTGGATTCAAGAAAAAGAATTGATGGCGTTGCCGCTTTACTTGATGCATACAAAGTTTTGCAGGATAAGCGCGATCAATACATCAATCTAAATTGAGGTAAAAAAATGGGCTTATTTGATTCAATCAAAAGAAAAGAAAAAATTGAAAACAAAGTGCAAAGCTATTTCGAAACATTGAATGCATACGCGCCAACGTTTACAACGTTCGAAGGTTCAATCTATGAAATGGAACTTACAAGAGCGGCAATTCATTCATTTGCAACGCATTGTTCGAAGTTAAAACCGGAAGTGAACGGAAGCGGAAATCAAGCATTTGCGCGTATGATGCAGTATAAACCAAATCCATTAATGGACACAAAAAAATATTTATACCGCCTTGCGACAACATATGCCGTTGATAATACCGCGATCGTTGCACCGTTATATGATTCATCATATGAGAAGATCATTGGATTTTATCCGCTTGCAACGCCAAAAGTAACAATCAAAGATATTGAAGGCGTTAAATATATCCGATATGAATTTGAGCCTGGCAATTATGGCGTTTTTCGTTTGGATGAAGCAGGCATCATGAACCAATTCCAATATAAAAATGAATTGTTCGGGGAAAACAATCGTTGCTTATATCCGACAATGGAATTGATCAACACAAATAATCAAGGAATCATTGAAGGCGTGAAAAGTTCCGCAACACTTCGATTCCTTGCAAAGATTGCACAGACATTAAAACCGGATGATCTTGAAAAAGAAAGAAAAAGATTTGTTGATTCGAACTTCAATGCATCCAATGCAGGCGGCGTAATGCTCATTGATGCAAAATACGAAGATGTGAAGCAGTTACAAACAAATCAGTTCACAGTTGATTCTGCGCAGATGGCGCAGATCAAAGAAAATGTTTTCAATTATTTCGGAACAAATGAAGATATTCTTCAAAACAAGTTCACTTCCGATCAATGGGGTTCATATTACGAAGGAAAGATCGAACCTTTTGCAATAGAAGCATCCCTTGTTCATACAAACATGAAATTCAATCAACATGAAATCGCATTCGGAAATGAAATTATATTTACTGCAAATAGATTGCAGTATGCATCCAATAAAGAAAAACTTGAAATCGTAACGCAATTGTTTGATCGTGGTTTTTTAACTCATAATATGGGTTTAGAAGTTTTTAATATGGCATCGATCGGAGAAGAAGGCAACAAACGTTATATCCGTAAAGAATACGGACTTGCAGATTATGAGCAAGAACCAAATCAAGTATATGTTGAAAATACACAACCGGAAGGAGGAAAAGAAAATGCCAATAATGAGCAATAGACAATACAGATCATTGGAGTTTTCAACACCGCCGCAGGCGGAAAAGAAAAACAAATTTGATTCGGATTGTTATGTTGAAGGTTATGCAACTACATATGAACCATATCTTTTATTTGAAGATTACGGAAAAGAAGTGTATGAAGAATTCATTCCGGGATGTTTTGAAAGATGTGATATGTCAGACGTAATCTTTCAGTTCGATCATTCCGGAAAAGTATATGCGCGAATGTCAAACAATACGTTGACAGTTGAACCGGATCAAACCGGATTATTTGTTTGCGCGGATCTTTCAAAAACATCCGCTTCGCGTTCAATGCATGAAGATATCGCCGCAGGCTTAGTTAATAAAATGTCGTGGGGATTCTTGCCGGATTATGAAACATTGGAAGTTGTTGAAACAAACAATAAGATCACAATCCGACATCATAACATCAAAAAAATGTTTGATGTTTCTGCCGTATCAATTCCGGCAAACAATAACACAGAAATTCAAGCGCGAAATTTTGCTAACGGAGCGATTAGCGAAATTATGAAGGAGTTTCAAAAGCGCAAGAACCATATCAAAAAAATCAAATTATTAATGGAGGTTGCAAGATGACAAGATTAGAAAAAATCGAAGCTAGACTTGATGAAATTGAAAAAGAATTAAATTCCGAAGAAGCAGATGCAAAAACGGAAGAAGAACTTGATCAGATTGAAGAAGAAGTTCGATCTTTAAAGAAAGAAAAATCCGGTATTTTAGCAGCTGCAGAAAAGCGCGCATCACTTGAAAAGGCGATTGCGGAAGGCAAAGCCGGAATTGATGTTACTAGAAATTATTTTAACGGAGGTAAAGAAAAAGTGCAGGAAAGAACATTTGATAATAATTCCACAGAATATAGAAGCGCATGGCTTAAAAATATTCGTGGTATGGAATTAAATGAAATCGAGAAAAGAGCATTAACAACAGTTGCAGGAAGCGCAGGCGCGGTAGTTCCAACAACTACTGTAAACAAGATCATTGAAAAGGTAAAAGAATTTTGCCCAATCATTAACAAAATCGAGTTACTCCATGTAAAAGGCGTTGTAACAATCCCAG
>JAFZGR010000246.1 GCA_017555325.1 Alphaproteobacteria bacterium
ACATATACATTTTAATAAAATAAAAAAGTAAAAAGGAATTTGTTGCAATATCTTTAAAATAACAGCTGAAATTCTTTTAATCATTATAAGCTCCCTTTAACAGAAATAATACCTAATGCATCCAATCCATCAATCAAATAGACAATCCATTCTAATGAAACAAACACTGTTGCCCAAAATAAATGTTTTTTGCGTAGATATAATCCGTACAAAATAGATAAAATCAAATAACCGAGCCAAACAATCAAAGAAAAAGACGGCAACAAAATCAAGGGTGACGGATCACAAGATAAAACATCTTTTATATATGTTATCCATAATGCCGAAAACAAAAATATCTTTAATCCGATAAATCCCCCAAAGGGCATTTATTTTATTATCGTTCCAATCATATTCAGTTTCATCTGTTTGCCTCCTTTACTCAAAAGAATACACCGATCCCCAAATCAATCCCATCAAAATCCACTCCCAACTGACAAAAATCGTTGCCAATAACAAATGTTTTTTCTTTAACCGAAATCCATATAATGCCGAAAGAATAAAGTATCCCGTCCACGGCACAAGAGGTACATCGGGCATAAAAACATCCCAATTAAATCGCCCGATTGTATAAGAATGTATCATCGATTCTCCCATATTTACAATACCCGTAAAAATACGCTGACAAGCAGCAATGATTTTTAAAGCAACAAACAAAAAAAACGGCGTTTGTTTTAAATACGATAAGAATTTATACACACAATCCTCCTTTAATAACTAAACAATGAGGCTAAACCAAAATGAAATAAAATCCAAACAAGTCCGGCATAAACCCATTCCAACGAAACAAAAACCGTTGCCCAAAACAAGTGTTTTTTCTTTAACTGAAAACCATAATATGCTGACAACGCAAAATAACCAATCCAAATAAACACCGGAATGTTTAATTCCAAAAATCCCAAATCAAAGGGCTTTCCTGATACCATATCCCGACATAAATAAAAAATCAAAAACAGATAAAATCCCAAAACACCCAAACAACCCATTGCTTTTAACGCAATAAACATAAAAAACGGTATTTGTTTTACGTCTAATTGCTGAAAACAAGCCTTTTCAAATTGCATTTATACTCCTTTTGTTCTGTTTTATATTCATCAGTATATCTTATCTTTTAAGGAATTAAAACACTTTTTTATTCAAAAATACTCTTTTTGATATAAAAAATGCATTTTTTTACAAACACCTCAACTTGAAGTTGTTATTTGTGCAAAAGAGTGATTTTGAATGTATTTGTTAATGAAAAAAATAAACTTTGTCGGTTACGGCCGTAACAAAAGCAATAACCGACAAACAAGTCATTATCGGGGTTCCCAGCAATTATTCGGATATTGAACGTTTAAACGCAAATTACCTTTATCTTGAATTGTTTTGAAAAAATCGGCATCCTGACCGGCCAAATCAATACAACCGGCTGAATTATAATTGCTACCGCCATGAATAGTAAATCCGTCTCGTCCATAAGTGTTTGTTCCCTGTTCCGGCGATAACCAAACTCGATGATGTCCCCATGCCATCGTATCTCCGGGCCATTTACCAACGTGAGGAATAACTGAACCAACAATATTTTTTCCTCGTTCATACAAATTTAAATCATCAATATGTTGCACCTGTGATTGATCGACAATCCAATTTCCTTGCGGAATAGGACCTTTATTAACAGTCTGAACATTATCGGCACATTGATAATCGGCATGACCTGATTGTGCCGGCCATTGTTGAACAGGTTGACCGTTTTCATTTAAAGTTAAATAACGTCCGTCAAAAGATAAATCCGCTGTTGGATTGAGTACAACTTGTGACGGGCTTGTCATATCGGCAACTGGTGAATGATGCGGACTAACAGAAACATTATTTCCATGTGTTATACCAACTGTTGCATATGTAGATGAAGATGGTGTATAATTTTCAGAAGTTGTTACTTGTCGCAACGGATTTGGTGAATCCGGACCGGCAACATCAATTTGAGGAACATCCGTTAACAGCGTAAAATTATCTGGTCTGTTTCGGGTATCCAAGTAATAATAATCACTTTGTCCAGCTTGAGGATTTGCGCGTTTAATCGGTTTTTCACCTCGTATCATTTGTCTGATATCTGACATTTTAATTCCTTTCGTTTAACTGTTGCACAATTGCAACCACAAACAATCGTACATAAAATAAAACATTTTTAACATACTGTTTTTTATGAAAAAACATTATTTTAAGTGCAAAAAAAAGCATTGAATGGCAAAAATAGTTATTATTTGCATGTTTTTTTAGCGATTAATTTCATTTTTATGATTTTTCGCATTTATTTTCTGATAAAAACTCTTGCACAATAAAAAATATTATGCTACCCATGAAATTAAGTACAAAAACATAAGGAGAACCCCATGAAAAAACTATCGGCAATACTGTTATCCAGCATTAGTTTCAGTACATTGGCATTAGCTAACTGTCCCTCCGAAAAACCTATTTTTTGGAATGATGCATGCTATACATGTCAAGAATTAGAGCCACATCTAGCACAAATTGACACTGAAAAATCAAGTTTGGATGCCGTTGTTTTAAAAGTTATTATGGAAAAATGTCAAGCATCGGAAACACCATCCTCAAATGAAAATGTAATGTCACTCAATACAAATGCCGAAACAAATAACAACGATGTGAAAACACAAGTATTGGATATTGATACAACATTAATACCTTTACCCATTTTAGAAATAAAAGATTCAATTGTATTTTCAACTGACGATTTGGAAACAACCGAAACAGAACAAATTTCTGAAGATACGCCGATAGCCGAACCTACGCCAACACCTGTTGCCGAAGTTGCTCCGATAGCCGAGTCTACGCCAACATCTGTTGCCAAAGTTGCTCCGATAGCCGAGCCTGCTTCAACACCTGTTGCCGAAATTGCTCCAATAGCCGAACCTACGCCAACACTTGTTGCCGAAGTTACTCCAATAGCCGAGCCAACTCCAACACCTGTTGCCGAAGTTACTCCGATAGCCGAGCCTGCTTCAACACCTGTTGCCGAAGTTGCTCCGATAGCCGAGCCCGCTCCAACATCTGTTGCCGAAGTTGCTCCGATAGCCGAGCCAGCTCCAACATCTGTTGCCGAAGTTGCTCCGATATCCGAGCCTGCTCCAACACCTGTTGACGAAGTTGCTCCGATAGCCGAG
>JAFZGR010000247.1 GCA_017555325.1 Alphaproteobacteria bacterium
AAAGGTCCCTTTTATTACAGTATGTATATATGAGCAACTATAAAAAGAGGGAATAATATGCAAACTAAAATCAACGAAACTGGTCGAAGTATGGTAGAAATGTTAGGTGTTTTAGCCGTTATCGGTGTATTAAGTGTTGGCGGTATTATGGGATATAAATTCGGCATGATGAAATATCGTGTGAATGAAATCGTCAACGAGTTAAATATTATTGCCTATGATACGGGTTTAAAAATTCAGCGACTGGAAGAGATGAGTGAAGGCGAAATATTAAGTGAAGAAAATGCAACATTAAGAATGGGATATGGCTATCAGGCCGTTGGTTATGCCGATTATTTTGAATTGTCTGTTTTAAATGTGCCGAAAGAAGATTGTAATCAATTAAAGCAAGTAGAAATGAAGTTGGTAGATACAGTTCGTGTTGAAGAAGAAACGGCAGAAATGTGTGGGGCAATTATTTATACGATTAAAAATGATTTAACGGGCGAAAGCGTTGAATATACGGGTGATTCCGGAAATACGGATGATGAAACGCCGGAAGAAGAAACGCCGACATTGTTAAATTGCGGAATGCATGGCAGATTAGAGGGGGATTCTTGTATCTGTGATACAGGATACACGGGAAAATTATGTAATCGGTGTGATACATCATTAGGTTATAACACACAGGATTCTGCCGGTAATTGTTTTAAAGATTCTGATTGTACGAATGAGAATTTTTGTAATGGGCATAGTTCGCTAGTACATATAGATAACTACAATCGTTGTATTTGTGAAAGATGTAATGTTGGTTATTGGGGGGAACATTGTGAATTTGGTGACGGTTCAAAAGATATTTGTAATGGGGGAGCTTATTATGAATGGCAGAATTATACAGGAAACGGAAGTGGTTGTCATTGTAAAGCAGGATATTGGGGGAATTTTTGTGAATTTAAAACATCTGAAAAACCAGTGTGTAACGGAAATGGAACGATGTATGGATATGGACAGTGTATGTGTTATGACGGATTTTCTGGACAATATTGTGAGAATGAAGATGTCAATTCAATAAGATGTGGTATGCCTGGTTATTCTTATTCCACAGGTATTTTACGTGAAATCAATGGCGAAACATGGTGTGAATGTATAGAAGGTTGGGGCGGAGAAGATTGTCGAACAAAATTGTAATATTCTGTTTCCTGATATTCAAAAAAATGCTTTGCTGGGTGCAAGGCGTTTTTTTATGATTAGAAAATTATCTGTGTTGTTGGAGTATTTTCTTTTTTTTATTTTATCAAATTTAAAAAAAATTTTAAATATCACTTGACTTTTAAATTTGTTCGGCGTATTTTCAATATATGACAAATACACAGACACAGATTTTATTTTTTGTAAACACGTTTTTAAAACGGTGTTTTGCTGTGTTTTATTATTTTAGAAACTTTGGTACCTATCGATTTACAAAGATTTAGTTTTTTTGTTTTTCGTTTCAACAGTATCAGGTTTTTAATTCAATGTCTTTATTTTCTTTTATCTCTTTTTATTTCCGATTTTATTATTTCCCCTTGGGGGGATGGTGTTTTTATTTTGCCCGCTAGGGCGTTATTCATTTAGATTTTTTATTTTACAGCGTTATTTTACAAAATTTAGTTTATTTACAGTATAGAAAGGTTTATTATGAAAAAGAAATTTCCGGAATCAATCGAAATTAATGATTCATCTCTTGTGTTAAGTCATCAAATGCATCAAAACAATGTGCCGTTAAAGGGATTACGGGCAAAAGCCACATTTTTACAAAACTTAATTGCTCAAAATGTTCATTATTATCCCGCAAAAGAGATGATTGTTTCCGGTCAGAGCATTCCGGAATTGGTTGCCCAAGTTCAATATGATGAAGCTTTATGGAAAATCGGGTCAAAAGCAACTTATTTTGCTTATGAAAAGGAAAGCGGAGATTGTGTTGGTATGGTTATTATTCGACCAATCAATGATAAACAGGTTGAAATTATGCAGGTCTGTGCAGTTGAAAAAAATTGTACGGCCGAGGTTTTGCGTTTAACTGAAAAATTATTGATGCAAAATAATGTACAGGCTAATTTGGTTGTACGGGCAGATCCATTGGATAATATACGAGCTTCAATGTTAAAACATTTGGGATATGAAACAAATCCCTCTTTACAGGTTCTTTCCGGTTCAATGCAAGTGATTTTTGAAAAAAAAGCCTTGCCGATGTTAATTCAATCGGCTCAAAAACATCCATCTATGAATTTAGGCAAAGAAATGGATTTAAAACCGTATGTACGAACGGCTTAAATAAAGGAGAGGTTATAATTTGATAAAGTCTTTTAGTGTTTGGACATTAAAAGACTTTTTTTATATAAAAAACTTGCACCTGATTTTTTTTTGCTTTATGCTGACAAAAAACAGAAAGGATAACAAATGACAATACCACAACATATCGCAATTATTATGGATGGCAATGGTCGTTGGGCAAAACAGAGGGGATTGCCCCGAACGGCAGGGCATAAAAAAGGGGCGGAAACTTTAAAGAAAATATTAAAATATGCACGGGAAAAAGGTGTTTCTGTGGTAACGTTATTTGCTTTTTCTTCCGAAAACTGGAACCGTCCGAAAGAAGAAGTTGATACATTGATGGATTTGTTTCGCTCCTATTTAAAAAATGATGTTCAAGCGCTTATTAAACAGGGAATTCGTATTTCATTTATCGGGAATCGTCAAAAATTTGCTTCGGATATAAAAGAACAAATGGATAAAATTGAAGCTGAAACAAAAAATTTAACGGCATTTCATGTTGTTTTGGCTTTAAGTTATGGGGCAAGAGATGATATTGTTTTGGCTGTACAGAAAATAACAGAACGTGTTCAACAAGGAATTCTGTTGCCGGCTGACATTACGGGAAAAATGATTTCTGATTCGTTATCGACTGCCGGAATTGTTGAGCCGGATTTGGTTATTCGTACCAGTGGAGAAGAACGAATCAGTAATTTTTTACTATGGGAATTGGCTTATGCCGAATTGTATTTTACGCCGGTTTATTGGCCTGATTTTAATGAGTTGGAATTTGATAAAGCATTAGCATCTTATCAAAAAAGACAGCGTCGCTTTGGTGGGTTAGACCCGGTTAAATAATTATTAGTATGGCATATAAAAGTTTGTTGCCAGTTTTTAACCGATTGGTCTTCCTATGAAAATTTTATCGAGTGGGAAAAGTTCTTGCCGAAAAACGTAAAAAATGTTATACTGATATAACTTTTGGATATGGAGGATATCAGTATGGGACTTTCTAAAAAACACAAGCGTTTTTTAAGTGTGGAAACGGATAAGAAAGGAAATAAAATCTTTTCGTTTAATTTTGCTACTGGGTTAGAAACAGAACTTATTGAAGTTTATCGTTTGCCACCGGCAGAAACGGCTAAAGCCCGAAAATTATATAAGCAAACGTATCAAAAGAAAAAAGGCGGAGCAAAAGAGGTTCCGACCCATCCGCTTATGGGTTTTTTGGCACATCAGAATAATTTGGCACGTAAAGAGGGAAGAAAAGGACCTTTGGATGATGTTTTAACGGAAGATGATATTCAAAAGGCCCGTCAGAATATTATTCCTCCGGGCTTTGAGATTCATCACTTGCAACCGATAAGTTTGGGTGGAAAAAATTCTTTTGATAATTTGTTGTTGCTTTCGCAGGGTGTTCATACTGCTATTCATCGTTGTATGGATTGTGTGTTGGCGTATGTGCCATATCGGACAAAAAAGGATTTTGAATTGCCGGATGGACAAAAAGTATTTGTTCGGTTGCCGAAATTACAAAAGTGTTTAACGGATGAATGCGGTTTGTTTACTCCTGACTTAATGCAGGATGCATCACAAAACACAGAGGAAGAAAAACCGTTACGAGAAAAATCTGTTAATTCACCGATGTGGTGTTATGGCATACGGTGTATCGGAACTTCTAACGAATAAAATATGAAATCATCACTGAGAACATCTTTAAATTATGTTTGTTATGGCGGAATTGCACAATCGGCAATGGATACGTTTGGAACCGGTACTTTAATAACCGCGTATGCATTGTTATTGGGGGCAGGGGATATGGCAATCGGTTTTTTGGCGGCTATTCCGTATTTGAGTAATTTAGTGCACTTGATTGTTGCATTTTTACTGGAAAAGGGATTTTCCGTAAAAAAAATATCTGTTGTTTGTTCTTTTTTATCTCGTCCCTTTTTATTGTTGGCGGCATTGTTGGTTTTTTATGCAGGAAAATCATGGACCCCGATTGTATTGGTTGTCTTTTTAGGAGGACTTTACGGGATTGGTAATATGGTTGGCGGGGCTTGGCGCCCTTGGATGAAAGCATTGATTCCTGTTTCGATTATGGGACGTTTTTTTGCAAATCGCTTTAAATATATGATGATTGCCAAAATTTTTTGTTTCGGTTTTTCTTATTTTCTTTTAAAAATTTTTCAGTTTTATTATCCTTCTTATGAAATTTATGCTTATTCGATTTTGTTATCGCTAGCGTTTGTTGTGGGAATTTACGGTGCATATACCTCGGTTGTTATAAAGGATGTTCCGCTGAAATTTTATAGAAAAACACCCTTTTTGCATAAATTGGCACATTGTTTAAAACAAAAGCCATTTATTTTGTTTGTGTGGATTTTGGGGTGTTTAAATTTAAGCGTCAATTTTGTTTTGCCGTTTTTTACGGTCTTTTTGTTAGAAAAATTAAAATTGCAAATGCCCTCAGTTCTGATATTAACGGTTTTGTCTCAAGTTGCTTACATTTTTATTATGAAAATATTGGGGATTTGGAGTGATAAACAGGGGGCAAAACGTATTTTGCATATAACAGTGCCGGCATTTGTAATAAGTCTTATTGGATTTTTGATTTTGAATGTTGGTCATTTAAATTCAGTTGTTATGTGGATGATTTTAATTTGTTCTTATGTTCTGATGGGAATTGGTACAGCAGGATTTTCTTTGGGGGTTAATAATTTGTCGTTGTTGTATGTTCCAAAACGGTTGGGTAGTGTTTATCTTTCGCTAACTGGAGCCGGTATTTCTTTTTTAGGCGCAATCGGAGCAATTTCGGGTGGTTTTTGTTTGAGTATTTTTAAACAGATTTCCATTCAAGCAGAAAATGACACAATCAGTTGGTATTTGCTATTTGGGGTATCTGTTTTTCTTTTTGTATTCAGTATTGTTCAATTGAAAAAACTGAAACAAATAAAAAGCGGAAAAGTATTATAAATGTGTATCGATTGATTGATAATACGTTATATTTTTGATTGTTGTATCAGATGGAACTGATTTGTTTTTCATGATCGTTTTGTTTAAATTTTCAATATTATTGAGTTGTATTTCAATATAAAAAAGCACCTGTTTTGCAAAATACGGTTTCTGGGGATGTATTTATGTAAAACAGGTGTTTCTTGTTCGATTATTGCCGGAATTAATAGTTTTCGGCTTTAATCATAAAGTATGCTTTTGCGTGATCGCAAACCGGACAAACTTCTGGGGCTTTTTTACCGATTACAATGTGACCACAGTTGGAACATTGCCAAATCATGTCGCCTTCACGGGAGAAAACCAATCCGTTTTCAACGTTGTGCAATAATTTGCGATAGCGTTCTTCGTGTTCTTTTTCAATTTTTGCAACCATTTCAAATAAACCGGCAATGCGGGTAAATCCTTCTTCGCGGGCTGTTTTTGCCATGCCGGCGTACATATCTGTCCATTCGTAATTTTCACCGGCTGCTGCATCAGCTAAGTTTTCGGCTGTTGACGGAATTTGTCCGTCATGCAATAATTTGAACCAAATTTCAGCATGTTCTTTTTCATTTGCAGCTGTTTCCTCAAAGATTTTTGCAATTTGCACATAACCGTCTTTACGAGCTTTTGAGGCATAATATGTATATTTGTTGCGAGCTTGTGATTCGCCGGCAAATGCAATTTTTAAATTTTCTTCTGTTTTTGTACCTTTTAATGATGGTGTTGTCATTGTTTGTTTTCCTTTTTTCCTTGTTGATAACAATCGGGGCACTCCCCGTAAAAAAGTATGGTGTGGTTTTGAATAAACATATTTTCCGTTTCTCCCGCATCAAACTGATTTTGATAGGGGGTGTTTACATCAACAACTTGTCCACACTTTTGACAAACCAAATGGTAGTGCCGTATGCAGTTCCAATCAAAACAGTCGGCTCCATTCGGAATAGCAATATGATGAACCATTCCGGCTTGAATTAGTGAATCCAATCCCCGATAAACGGTTCCTTTGCTGATTGAGGGACATTTGTTTTTAACGTACAGATAAATTTGATGTGCTGTTGGATGACAAAGATTTTTTGTCGCCTCTAAAACCAAACTTTTCTGTTTTGTATTTCTAAACATATATCCTCTTATCAGTAATTATTCTCAATAAGGGGAGTTTAATTTATTCCGAAAGTATTGTCAATAAAAATTTTAAAAAAAATTATTTTTTTTTGCAAAAAGGGATTGACGAAGCATATAAATGGATGTATTTTTCTTTACCTTAAAATTATTTATAAAATATCATTCAAAGAAGGTTGTTATGAGATACGTCAGTTGGAAAGATTTATTCGCTTCCTGCAAGAAGCATTTTACCCCTAAAATTGTAGAAGTTTTGCGTAAAAAATACACATTAACGGAATTTAAGCGAGATTGCATTGCCGCATTAACTGTTTCAGTGGTTTCCATTCCGTTGGCAATGGCGTTGGCGATTGCCTCGGGTGTTTCGCCGGCACAAGGATTATATACAGCGGTTATTGCCGGTTTTTTAATTGCGTTGTTGGGTGGTTCCCGTTATCAAATCGGTGGACCGACAGGGGCTTTTGTGATTATTATTTTCGGTATCGTTAATCAATATGGTTATCCGGCATTATTAACAACAATGGTTATGGCCGGATTGATTTTGATTGTTGCCGGTATTTGTAAATTGGGAACATATATCAAATATATTCCGTATCCGGTTGTGACCGGTTTTACAACGGGTATCGGTATCATCTTAATTTCAACTCAAATCAAAGATTTGTTTGGTTTAACGATTGAAAAAGTTCCTGCGGAATTCTTGCCGAAATGGGAATCGTATTTTACGCATTTAACAACACTTAATTGGTATGCTGTTGCCATTACGGTTTTATCTTTGAGTTTGATTTTTATTTGTAAAAAGTTTTTTCCGAAAAGTCCCGTTTATTTAATCAGTGTTGTTGGAGCAACATTGGCCGTTGTTATTTTTAAATTACCCGTTGATACAATCGGTTCGCAATTTGGAGCTTTACCCCATTCTTTGCCAATGCCGTCATTAGATGTTTTTAATCCGGCATTGATTGGTAAAATGTTACCTAGTGCGTTAACCATTGCTTTTTTGGCAGGTGTCGAATCCTTATTGAGTGCCAAAGTTGTGGATGGGATGAGCGGGGATAACCACAATTCAAACGTGGAACTGATTGCACAAGGTGTTGCCAATATCGGTTCAGCTTGTTTTATGGGAATTCCGGCAACAGGCGCCATTGCTCGCACGGCAACCAATTTTAAAGCAAAAGCTTATTCCCCGATGTCGGGTATTATGCAATCGGTCTTTTTATTGATATTTATGGCGGTGTTGGCCGGTGTTGCACAATATATTCCTCTTGCTTGCTTAGCGGTTGTGTTGATTTTAATCGGATGGAATATGTTGGGATTAGATAAAATTTATAAATTACTCGGCGCTCAATCCGGAGACAGAAACACATTGATTGTCACATTATTATTAACGGTTTTTGTTGATTTAAATACGGCTATTTCCGTTGGATTTGTAATGGCTGCTGTTATCTTTATGCATCGGATGAGCCATGAAATTGTAATTGAAACGGAAGAAAAAATGTCCGAAGAAATTTTCGGTGGGGAAAGTTTACCCGAGCATTTAACGGAAAAAGGGGTTATTGCTTTACGTGTTTCCGGTCCGTTGTTTTTTGGTGGAGTGAATGAAATTTCAAATTTCTTTAATCATTTGCGTGTGACACCGAAAGTACTTATTTTGCGTATGGGACAAGTACCGCTTGTTGATGCCAGTGGAGCAAATTTAATTGTTGAATTTATTCATAAACTTGAAAAAAATGATACAAAAGTTATTTTGTGTAATGTAAAAAAACAACCACGGCGGATTTTACATAATACGTTTTTAAGAGATAAATTAAATTGGAAAACAATTTCTATTGCCAGTAATTATCAAAATGCCGTAAAAATGGCAAAACGATATTTGCATAAATTATCCGATTAATATGCTTACTATTTGAAAAATAGAGCGTTGTCATACGCTCTTTTTTTCATTGACAGTTAAAAGACATTGTTATATGATAAACAAAATCGGGAAAACTCTTGAATTTAAATTTAAAAGTTTCTAAATAAGGTTCAGTTATCTCTTTGTGTCAGAGGAAAAAAGTATTTTTGATTTAAAGGAAAACAAATGCCGTTTGTATCAATTATTATTCCCGTTTATAATGTGGCCTCATTTTTGTCGGATTGTTTAGATAGTGTTCTTAATCAAACATTTTCAGATTTTGAAGTGTTGTGTGTTGATGATGGTTCTACCGATAAAAGTATTGATATTTTGAATCAATATGCACAAAAAGATTCTCGGATTCGTATTTTAACGCAAAAGAATAAAGGTTGTTCTGTTGCTCGTAATAGTGCATTGGCTGTAGCACAAGGTAGGTATATTGCATTTTTGGATAGTGATGATGTGTATCATCCGCAGTTTTTATCGGTGTTGACTCATGTTGCACAAGAAGAAAATGTACCGCTTGTGTGGTGTGATTTTCAGGAAATTCAACAAGAACAAAAGGATTTAAAAACAGAAAATCATTCCAATCCGATTCGGCGAGTTGTTTATACGGATGTTTTTGATTCCTTTATCCATGCCAAATTATCGGCAGGTGTGACAGTTTGGAATAAGCTGTATCGACGGGATATTTTGGATGGAATTGAATTTCCGATAAATATTAACATTATGGAAGACAGAATTTTTTGTGTAAAAGTGATGTATCATTGTCAAATGGCGGCTTATGTTCCATTGAGTTTAATTTACATTCGTCAACGGATGGGGTCATTAACTCGATCGGAAATAACGCATAAAAAAGTGGATGACCATTTAAAGTGCGTTGAGCTGATGTCTTTATTTTTTGAAAATAAACCACTAAAACAAAAAACACGTTGGGAAATACAGAAAAAAGGGACAACAATTTGTTTAAAAACCTGTTTACATTTGGCAAAACAAATGGATAAATCGGCCTGTTTGGAAAGTTGGGAAAAGTATCATCCAATTTTACAATCATTACGGGAAAAAGGGATATATGTTCCGAAACGGATGAGTTTGTTTAATCAGATAAAGTCATTTTTGTTTCTTAATCGGTATTTTCGGATTTTGATGTTTTTTGCCGGTAAGAATGAGAATTAATTTTTAATAAGTTGCTTATATTGTGTTGTTTTTTTGTCGGTATTTGACGGAAAGATATTTTTGTGATATACTTTTCCGATAAGGAGTTTTTATGGAAACAGCGGAAACAATCGGTATAATTGTCAGTCCCAATCCCAAGGCTTGTGTTTTAACAGCGGAATTGTTGTCTGTTATAAACGGACAGATTATTGATGTGCCGTTTCAAAATAGTTATGTTTCAACTTCACATTTGGCGCAATATGGGCACATAAATCAGTTTGTTGCTGTTGGTGGAGATGGGGCGTGTTTGCGAGCGTTACGGATAGCTTATGAAATCGGAAAACTTTCTTTGTGCAAAAAAACACCGGTTGTATATGGGTTAAATTGTGGACACATTGGCGCATTATCTAATCAAATTGGGTGTATTGCCGATATCCCGAAACGTTTGAAAAATGCTGTACATCAGATAATTAATCCGTTGGAAGTGACAAGTTCTTTTCGGGGTAAAATATCTCATTATACATTTTTTAATGAGGTGATATTGAAACCGTTTGCCAATTTAACTCGATTAAAAATTAACTGGCAGGATAAAGAACAATGTCATAAAGAAATAAGGGGCGGATTAATGATTGCCACAAAATTAGGTGAACAGGCTGTTAACGCTTGTAATTATACCGGACCAGAAGATATTTTGCCGATACCGGATGAATCTTCTTGGCGGATGAGTACTGTACAGGCAATGTCAAATGACTTAACGTGTGATAAGGCCTTTCAAACCATTGTTCCAAGCGAAAGTACCGTTTCAGTTGAAGTTGTTAATCCGTATCAAGATCGGAATGCTTATCTTGTTGGGGATAGTTATTATCATGAAACCGAATCAGTTTTAACGGATGAAACCGAACAACAGATTGGGGCAAATGCCGGTGTTTTGTTTGTTGAAAAAGTTCTTGTTTCCTCGGCTCGACAACTCGTATTGCTAGCAAAAGACAGACAACGGTCATAAATTTTATCAGCCGTTAAATTATGTTTTCGGATAAGAAAATTTTGTTTTCGTGTCAAGAAACACTATGCGAAAGAGTTTTTTTGTGTATCAATGAACAAAATATTTTACTGAATTGGCAAATTATCAGTTAATGACCGAATTCGTTCAATCATGGCATAAAAACCGTTTCGACGGGTTGGAGATAAATTTTCAGCCAATCCGAGTTGAATGAATAATTGTTCAATATTGATTTCCCGAATTTCTTCGGCTGTTTTGTCATTGATTAAAATGAGCAAAACAGCTTCTAATCCCCGTACGATATGGGCATCACTGGTTGCATTAAAGTGGTGTTTTCCGTTTTGAACAGTGTGTATAAACCATACTTGAGACATACAGCCTTCTACTTTGTTTTGGGGTGTTTTTTCATTTTCCGGAAATGGTTCCATCAAATCACCTAATTCAATTAAATAGCGGTATTTATCTTCCCAATCGGTCAGATAAGAAAAATTATCAATCAGTTCTTCGGTATCCATATATTTCTCGTTTCAATGATGTTTAATCCCGTTCTGCGTTTTCGGGAGATTGATTTTCCATTTCTTCTTCCGGTACAAATTCCGGTTCGAGCTGTATATCCTCAATAATTTCCGGAATTTGTTCTTGTGTTGTCGGCTGGTTTCGCTGTATCGCTTGGGTGGGTTCCTGTTTTTTGTGTGTACAAATTAACAGAATAACTCCCAAACAAAAAACAAATATAATGCCGATTGTTTTTTTCATGTTTTTCCCCTTTTTTGCTTGCGACTTTTTACTATATTCACGAAATAAAATTAAAATCAAGGTTTTTCTTTTCATTTTAAAAAAAATGTGATAAAGTACCGTTCAAATGAATTGGATAAAGTATTATTTAACGGAAACGGACAGTACAAACACTGTTGCTATGGCTTATTCGGTCGGATCTGTTGTTGTTGCCGAACGGCAAACAAATGGGCGGGGACGAAATGGTCGTGTTTGGCACAGTTTGGATGGTAATTTGTTTTTAAGTGTCGTCTTGCCGATGTGTGGATATCAGACGCCACTCTTGTCTTTTGTTGCAGGTGTCTCTTTGCAAGAAGCATTGGCAGAATTTTCTGTTCGGTTAAAATGGCCGAATGATGTATTATTAAACGGGGCAAAAGTTGCTGGTATTTTATTGGAAGTTCAATCGGATAAAGTTATTGCCGGATTTGGAGTGAATGTTTGTCAATGCCCCACGGGAGATGAGTTGATGTATCCGGCAACTTCTTTAAACGGACGGATAAGTTTGACGGATTTAACGGATAGATTATTAAATGCATTGTCTGAAAATTTAGAGTTATTTGAAACAAAAGGTTTTGAGCCGATTCGGCAAAAATGGCTTAAAACAGCAGTTGGTTTGCAAAAGGAAATTACGGTTCGTTTACCACATAAAACGGTATTCGGAGTTTTTGAAGCGTTAACGCCACAGGGGGCGATTTCCCTGAAACAAAGTGATGGCACATATCAAACGATTGTTGCCGGAGATATATTTATTAAGTAAAGGAAATAAAATGGAAAATACGGAAATTATCATTCCAAAAGATAAATTTGTGTTTGTTCCGCTAGGTGGAGCAACAGGTATTGGGATGAACTTTTTTTTATATGGATATAAAGGAAAATGGCTGATTGTTGATTGTGGCGTTGGTTTTCCGGGGGATGGATTACCGGGGGTTGATGTTTTGTTGCCGGATGCTTCTTTTTTGGATGATAAGAAAGCCGATATTGTCGGGTTGGTTTTAACGCATGGACACGAAGATCATATCGGCGCAGTCGGTTATTTGTGGCGTCAATTACAATGTCCGATTTATGCAACACCATTTACGGCAGAGTTGGTTGAATCAAAATTGGATGAAAATGGTTTATTGGGTCGGGCAGAATTAAATGTTGTTGAACAAGGCTCATTTTTGGATTTATCTCCGTTTGAAATTGAATTTATCAGTATGAGCCATTCCATTCCGGAAGCGAATGCTTTGGCAATCCGTACAAAAGAAGGGGTTGTTGTTCACACAGGGGACTGGAAACCGGAGGCAGACCCGATTTTAAAACAGGAAATGGACAGAGAAGCCTTAAAAGAGTTGGGAAAAGAAGGTGTATTAGCCTTGGTGTGTGATTCAACCAATGTTTTTGGAAGTAAAGAAGACGCAACAGAATTGGATGTTCAAAAATCATTGATTGAATTGGTTGGTTCTTATAACGGACGGCAGGTTGCCATTGGGTGTTTTGCTTCTAATGTCAGTCGGATTGAAAGCATTTATCGGGCAGCAGTTGCTAATAATCGGGAAGTGTGTTTAATGGGACGCAGTTTGTGGCGAATTGATGCAGCTGCACGAGCAACCGGTTATTTTAAAGATATTCCGTCGTTTTTATCTGAACAGGAAGCACTGGAACGGGAAATTGGCAGTGTTTTATATATTTGTACAGGTAGTCAAGGCGAACCATATTCGGCATTAAGTTCATTATCGGCTTTAACTCCGCAAAAAAATAGTGTGTTTTTTGGCCCTGATGATGTTGTGATTTTTTCATCTCGTATTATTCCTGGAAACGAAAAAGCCATTGAACTGTTGCAAAAACGGTTTAAAGCAAAAGGCGTTGAAATTATTACAAACAGAGATGCATTGGTTCATGTTTCCGGTCATTATGCCGGTTCGGAACTTCGGGAAATTTATCGCTTAACAAAGCCGAAAATTGCATTACCTGTTCACGGAGAGGCGCAAGAATTAAACGAACATGCCGATTTGGCAAAAGAATGGGGAGCTCCGTTTGCTTTTGCATTAGAGGATGGTGAAGTGTTGACATTAGATGAGACCCCCCAGATATTGGGTGAAGTTCCTGCCGGTATATTAGCGGTTGACGGTAAGAAAATTTTGCCGTTAGGTGCAGAAGTGATTCGTAAGCGTCGGAAAATGATTGAAGACGGAACATTTGTTATTACGGCAGTTTTAAATAATGCCGGTGATATATTGGGTGATATGCGTTTTTCAACATTCGGATTGTTGGAAGCTGGTGGGGAAGATGAGCTGATTTTAAAAGATAAAATCAAAGAACGAATTGCATCTTTAAATGAAACCGCTCGACAACAGGATGTATCGGTTGAAAATGAAATTCGATCAGCTATTCGGCAATTTTTAAAAGAATTTTATGGAAAAAAACCGTTGGTTGAAGTGCATTTAATGCGTATTTAATTACAGGAATGCTGTTTTATGACCGGTCGTTTGTATAAAAAACGGCCGGTTATATATTAAATTACATCAAATGCAAAGGGAAGGGTTTGGTTTGGTATAAGAGAAAAGCTGTTTTCGTTTTTAAATGCTTTTAAAATGATATAAGTGATATAAAAAAGAG
>JAFZGR010000248.1 GCA_017555325.1 Alphaproteobacteria bacterium
GTGTGTGCAACCAAAACACCTCCTAACATAAAACCAACGGGCTCAATCAACATCACTCGTTTTTGATTAATACTTTTATTCCCATATCTGTGTGCCAATGTTTTTAATAATGTTGATATATATCCGTTAAAATACATATAAAGAGTCAAAGAAAAGCACAAAAAACCATAAAACACAAAATGATACGGATTACTTTGCGTTAATCCAACCGATGTTAAAATCAAGGCCGAGGATAAAACTACCATCGTTGCGGATAACAGATAAAAATAACGTGTTCGTACAAAGCAAATTGCCAAAATAAACTCAGCACATCCAAATATACCCCAAAACAATGCCACTTGCTTTAACATTCCTGTTCCACTAAATGCATTCTCTATCGAAACATAAAAAATATAATTCATTAAGCAAAAAGCCGTCATTACAAAAAAACTAAACAGGAGTAATGTACGAACCAGTTTCTGTTCAGTGAAATCCTGAGCTTCACCTGAAGGCATTAAAAATTTTTCCTTTAAAATAGGCACCATCTGTGTTAACAAATAAATTCCCGTATAAACAACCATAAACAATGCCATTGCATAGTACAATAACCCATAAGCTCCCACAGAAATGAAATATACACCCCAACCACCAATTGCATATCCGACAGCCTCAGCCGCCAATACAAAAATATACTTCAACGAAGCTGTTTTTAAGGGAATAAACCGACCAATAACCGTCCAAAAAACAGCATTCATCATAACAAAATAGACGTATTTAAACACAAATAACAAATCATATGCCGCTGGAACTTGATATTCTATCAAACCGATTAAAATCATCATTCCAACAATTAAAAGCGTTGCAACAAAAAAACCACCATATCCCTGATGCCGATATAAAAACCATGTTTTATATCCAACATATCCCATTAACATAGAAACCAAGATAAAATTAATACCAATACTTAAACCGTTTGTTTGGGTTAAATATAATTGAACAGCCCCCATATCCATAAAAGCCAATCCAATCGATTTAACACCAGCCAAACACATCAATGCAAAAAGCAAACCGATATTAAACGCAGGAATGTGCGAAGCAGTTATAAATGTTTTCTTTAAAAATCCCATCAAATTATCCGTTTTTATACCGTATCACCCAACAAAGCATCCACGTATTCTTGTGCCGTAAATGCATTTAAATCTGACTCCTGTTCACCAACTCCAACAGCATGTATCGGCAATCCAAAACGCTCGGTAAGTGCAATTAAAACACCGCCTTTTGCTGTTCCATCCAATTTAGTCATGACCAACCCTGTCACTTTTGTCATTTCCGAAAACGCTTGAACTTGTGACAATGCATTTTGCCCAACGGTTGCATCCAATACCAACAATGATGCATGCGGGGCTGTCTCATCTTTCTTTTGGATAACCCGAACAATTTTATTAAGCTCTGCCATCAAATCTGAACGATTTTGTAAACGCCCTGCCGTATCAACAAACAATATATCATCACCGTTTTTTTGTGATTCTGTAATTGCATCAAAAATTAATCCGGCAGCATCTCCATTTGGTTTCGTATAAACCGGACAACCGATTTTTGCACCCCATTTTTGCAATTGTTCTGTTGCTCCTGCCCGAAAAGTATCTCCAGCAACAAAAGCAATCTTATATCCTTTTTTTTTATATTTTTGTCCCAATTTTCCAATCGTTGTTGTTTTACCAGCTCCATTAACACCAACCATTAAAACAACAAATGGTTTCTTATCTGTATTAATTTGCAACGGAACAGCAACAGGCCTTAAAACATCTGTTAAATATGCTCGAATAATTTGTCGGGTTTCTTGTTCATCTTTCGGATGTCGCTCTTTCAATACTGTAATTAATTTTTCGGTTGTCAATACGCCAACATCTGCCTGAATTAAAGATTCTTCAATAGTTTCCAATGAAGATAAATCCATTTTTATCCCACTTAATATCCGAGCTGTTTTTTTTAACCCAAATTTAAGCTTCTCCAACCAACTCATTTTCACTCCTTTTAGTTATTTTTACAGGAATAATGTCTCCGATTTGACCGGACGAAACCTGTACTTTAAGATAATTATCCGTATATCCATATCCTTCCCGCTCAATTAACACTGGACGGATTGTTCCAATCATTTTATCCAATAATTGATGTTCCAATGTCAAACCCAATTGCCGTAATCGTGCAGCCCGTTCTTTTCTGACCACCGTATCAACCATTGGCATTTTAGCTGCAGGTGTACCAAACCGAACAGAATACGGGAAAACATGTAACTGTGTTATTTGTGCTTCTTGAACCAATTGACAGGTATTTAAAAACTGTTCTTCTGTTTCTGTCGGGAAACCGGCAATAAAATCTCCACCCAAAACAAAATCCGGACACATTTTTTTTAAATGCGTACAAAATCGAATAACATGTTCAGCCGTATGCCGTCGTCCCATTCGCTTCAAAATCAAATTATCCCCCGCCTGAACAGACAAATGCAAATGAGGCATTAAAATCGGAAAAGAAAGCAACAATTCCATTAATTCATCATCTACGCACGCTGGATCCAATGATCCTAAACGCAACCGTTTTAAACCATCTACTTCAGATACCAATCGGCGGATTAAAGAATTAAATCCATACGGATAGGATGTAATATCTACGCCTGTCAACACGATTTCAGAAAATCCCTGTTGAACAAAAACACGGGCTTGTTCTAATACACGTTCCGGCGGAAGTCCGATATTTTTTCCACGTGCCGAACGAACAATGCAAAATGTACAGGTATGGTTACATCCTTGTTGAATTTGTAAAAAAGCCCGAGAACGTCCCTCAAAATCTGTCACAAGCGGAATATTTTCAATCGGTTGATTTATATCTCCGACACAAACTTTCTCATCTGAAAACAACATCTTTCTTGTTAGTTTCTCCCGATTTCCCAACACACGAAACACTTCCGGCATTTGTGCATATTTTTCAGGATGAAGCTGTGCAGCACAACCGGTTACAATAATTTTCATATACGGAAATTCTCGAAAAACCTTACGAATAGCTTGCCGACATTGGCGTTCGGCTTCGGCTGTCACAGCACACGTATTTACAACGACAATATCCTGCAAATCACTACCGATTTTTTCTATCAGCTTTGATTCAAACGTATTTAAACGACATCCAAACGTTAACACCTTCATGCTTTTTTCTTTTTTTCGGAATTGAGTTTGATTTTAGATTTTAAACAAAATCTTTTCTTTTTAACCGGTACTGTTTTTTTTTCCTTTAATTTTTTAAATTGCGTTATTTTAATTTGCTTAATATGTCTGGAATCTGCATCTAAGACCTGAAAAACCAATCCGGATGAGTGCGTAATGATATCACCGACTTTTGGTAATTTTCCCGACAAATGGAAAACCAATCCACCAACTGTTTCCAAATCCTCTTCCCTTTCAACCTTTGTTAAAAATTTACCAATTCTTTCTTCTAAATCAAGCAAACGAATACGTGCATCCGCCTGAATAACACTATTTCCGATTTTGTGTAAAACGGGAGGGGTATCCAATGCATCATGTTCATCTTCAATTTCCCCGACAATTTCCTCTAACAAATCTTCCAATGTAATTAATCCATCCGTTCCGCCATACTCATCCACCACAACAGCCATCTGAGTTTTTTTCGCTTGCATTTCACGCAACAAATCCAATGCACGCATTGAGGACGGAACAAATAAAACATTATTTGTCATCACATCTTTAATCGTCACATCTGTTCGCTCCAATACTGCACACAATAAATCTTTCACATGGACAACACCAATAATATCATCTAAAGTTTTATCATAAACCGGCAACCGTGTGAATTTATCCTCAATGACAATCTTTGTTAATTCTTTTAGTGTAGCCGTAATGGATATTCCGACAATATCAATACTGGGAATACATAGTTGCCCTGCCCGAATGTCTTTCAATTTAAACAAATTTTTCAACAAATTTAATTCATCGGGATCAATAAGAACCTTATCTCCCCGTTCTTCCCGCTCATCCATAATTTCTTCAATGGTTTCAATAACCTGTTCTTCTTCCGGATGCTTAACAAAAAACGACTTAAATTTATACAACATACCCATTTAAATAACCCCTTCATACGGGTCTTCATATCCCAATTTTAACATTATTTGTGTTTCCAATGCTTCCATTTTTTCAGCATCTTGCGGATTTAGGTGATCATATCCTTGTAGATGTAGGGTTCCATGCACTAACAAATGGGCAAAATGCGCCTCAAATTTCTTTTTTTGTGCCTTTGCTTCCCGTAAAATCGTATCATACGCCATAACAATATCACCAGCGACCCATAACATTTTTTTTAAAGGAGGACGATTCCCTGTCTCAAACGATAAAACATTTGTCGGACAATCTTTATTTCGATATTGCTTATTCAATGCCTGTATCGTTTCATCATTTGTCAACAACAAAGAAATTTCCACTGGCTCATGATCGTGCCATGCCTTTCGAATAACCTTATGACAAAATTTACGAATCTTTTTAATTTTTCGATAATATCGCAAATCCGTTTGCCGAACATAAACAGCGACCATTTATTCCTCTGCCTTTTTTGATTGTTCATACGCTTTGACGATTTTAGAAACCAACCCATGACGAACAACATCTTTTTCACTGAATGTCACGAAAGCAATATCTTTAACATTTTTCAAGACTTGAATAGCATCTAATAAACCGGATTTAACACCTCTAGGCAAATCGGTTTGTGTCAAGTCACCATTAATAATCATCCTTGACCCTTCACCCAATCGAGTTAAAAACATTTTCATTTGCATTGCCGTTGTATTTTGTGCTTCATCCAAAATAACAACAGAGTGGCTCAGTGTCCGACCACGCATATAAGCCAACGGAGCAATTTCAATTTCCCCACTTTCCAATTTTTTATCCACCATATCTGCCGGCAACATCTCGTATAGAGCATCATATAACGGACGCAAATACGGATCGATTTTATCTTTCAAATTACCGGGAAGAAAACCAAGATTTTCACCAGCTTCAACAGCCGGACGGGTTAAAATAATCCGATCGACTTTTCCTTCCAACATAGAGGCAACTGCTTTTGCTACGGCTAAAAATGTTTTACCGGTACCGGCAGGACCCAATCCAAAAACCATTTCATGTTTATTCATTGCTTCAATAAAAACACCTTGTGTTTCCGTACGTGGATTAATATGGCGTTTCTTTGTTTTAAGTGTCAATTCCGATGCGACATAAACTTCTTTTTGTTCTTCTGCTTTCATAATACTCCCTTTCTTTTTAATCCTATTACTTTGTTATATCACAACTTAATTCGCTTGACAAGGATGTTGCACTAGCTTTTGTAATCTTTAATGAAACAATTTTATTCAAGTAGCTATCATCCAATGAAACATGCGTTGACTGCAAATATGGCGTATAACCGATTAACTGTCCATCTTTCTTTCCTTTTTCCGTTAACAAAACAGGCAATACTTTTCCGACAACAGATTCATATGCTTCCTTTTGTTGCTCTAACAACAATGTCTGTAAACGCATTAATCGTTCGGTCTTTACATCCTCTGGAATTTGATTTTTCATCAAACTGGCAGGCGTTCCGGGTCTTGGACTGTATTTAAAAGAAAACGAAGACGTATATTTAACTTTCTTTACTACTTCTAACGTTTGTTCAAAATCTTTATCCGTTTCTCCGGGAAAACCAACAATAAAATCCGATGAAATGGCTATGTCAGGTCGAGCCTCCCTAAATCGTCCGATAATATCAATATACTCCGATGCCGTATATAATCTGTTCATTGCTTTTAAAACAGAATCACTTCCCGATTGTATCGGCAAATGAATATATGGCATTAATTTTTCTACCTCTGCATGAGCACGAACCAAGTTCTCCGTAATTTTTGAAGGATAGGAAGTTGTATATCTAATTCGTTCTAAACCATTAATTTCCGCAATTCGGTATATCAGTTCACCTAAATCAGATGCGCCGTCTCCATGCCAACAATTTACATTCTGCCCTAACAACATAATTTCTTTAGCTCCGGTAGAAACCAAATCTTTTGCTTCTTGAATAATTTCATCTGCTGAACGGGAATACTCACACCCACGTGTATATGGAACTACACAATAAGTGCAAAAATTATCACATCCTTCCTGAACGGCTAAAAAACAAGAAGCTGACGTTGCTTTTGTCTTTGGCAAATAATCAAACTTTGAATCAGCCGGAAAATCTGCCTCTAACACACGACCTTTTTTTCGGTTATATCGGGCAACCAATTCCGGCAAACGATGATAGTTTTGCGGACCGACCCCAATATCAACGGCATGTGCCCGTTGCAAAATTTCTGCACCTTCTGCCTGCACAACACAACCACAAACAATAATTAACGTGTTCTTTTTTTCCTTCGCACGGATCAACTTAAATTCATTGAGTCGCCCAATTTCAGAAAATAATTTTTCAGATGCCTTTTCCCGAATATGACATGTATTTAACAATAAAATATCAGCCTCTGCTGGATTATCCGTCGTTTCATACCCCAACGTCCCTAATGCATCTCGCATACGGGCAGAATCATACATATTCATTTGACAACCAAACGTTTTAATATAAATTTTACTCAAAAAAACTCTCCTTACTGTTTCAAATAATTCTCAATCTTTTCTTTTAAATTCGCAACGGCTTGTTGACGGGAAAAAGCATCTGCCCGTCCTTGTTCCGGATAGACCGTTTGAATAAAATCGGTATATTCTGCAAACGATAAAACTTCTTGAGCACTCTCTTTCATTTTACGCTGTTTCCATTGACTGCCTTGCTTCAAAAGTTCTTGTTTCTTTTCCTCATCCATTTTATAATTTTGCAACAAAACCTGTGCCTCTCCATCTGTTTTTTTCGTTGTCGGATAATACCATTTTTGATTGGCATTTTCTGCTGCCAACACTAACAAAACATACGGATGTAAAATCTCACCTTTAAATGACATATTTTGAGCCCTCATTGCATAAGCCATTTGATTTAAATAAGATGACAAAACAGCTCTAGAATTATCTGTTTCATCCATTTTTAACAATATTTTAGCCAAAGCAACCTGAGCGGATGCATTTCCATTTTCTGATGCAAGATGATAAAATAACAATTTCTTCATCACATTCCCAGTATCATCCTGTGATTGTTTTTGATAATATTGAGCCAACCATAATTGAGCGTCTTCTTCATTCCGATCTAACGCACATCTGGTGAAATAAGAAACAGCCCGTTTTTCATTCTGTTGCCTCAAAGCCATTTCCCCCGCGGGGCAACCCGCCTGAGCAGACAAAACAAAACTCAACAAAGATAAAAATGCAATACAAATAAATGTGCTAACGCACAATCCCCAACACAAATATGCTCGCCTATGATGATACGAAACAACCGTTTCAGATGTATTTTTTTTAGATTTTTTTCTCAATAAATGAGGCATTTTACTCATCAAATATTACCTCCACACGAGCAACTTCCATCGGAGCCGGAACAACACTTGAAAAAAAGGATTGAATAGCATTACCTTCCACTTCCGGTTGTGACAAAATAATCCGTTTACGAGCGACAACCATATCTTCATGATTATAAACAACCGCTTTTAATTCAGGAACAACCATCTTCTTTAATTCAGTATTTGCAATGTTTCCCTTTATCATTAACCGCATAACACCGGCTTCATTGGGAGACAATTCATAAACAATATCCCGAATTACCAAAACACGCGTTGCTTCACTAATCAAAGATTCCGGAACAACCCCCAAGCCCGCAAAAGCATCAGAGACAACCGCTTCTTCACGAACAACCACCGGAATAACATCATCCGATTTTGCTTCCATATTTTCATCTTTACTATTTAAAATTGGAAGTACTTTATCCTCTTTAGGCATTTCCTTACCTAAATTATTCAGCAAAGCTTCATTGTTATTCGGAATCGCATCCTGTACCTGAACTTGCGCAGTTACATTCTGTAAATCCGAATTATTCTTCAATACTGGTTTCACTGCATCTTTCGGATGAGCATCTACCAATTGGCCCACAGTTTCGGAAATATCAGTATTTTTAATATTCGGAGCATTCGATAGCTTTACATCTTCAACATTTTCCATAATCATCTGATTTTTCGGCTCAACAATCGGCATCACATTCGACACAACATCTATCGATTGTACTTTTTCCGTTTTTTGAATTGCATCTTCTGTTTTTTCAATCTGTTTAACCGAATCAACCGGTTCAACTCGCTTTTGTCCTATATTCTTCGATTGAACTTTCTGAATATGTTTACTCGTTTCTTTCGTTGAGATTTTTACAGATTGCTTTTGAGAATCTTTATCTAATGAACCCAATACAAATTCATCCACCTGAGCAATTAAAAAATCCTTTTGCAAATATGCCCCATAACAAATACCGCCGGCAACACACAACCAGAACAAAACAGATAAAACAGATGTTTTTTTCTTTTCGGGAATAACCGGTTTAAATGCTTCCGGAATAGAATCCAATCGATCGGTTGTCTGTGGAACTTCTTGCGACAACAGAGATAACGGCTCCGTAAATTTTGGTTCTGCCGGTGATTGTATAAGTGAAATA
>JAFZGR010000249.1 GCA_017555325.1 Alphaproteobacteria bacterium
CACCTCCCCACGGTCTGCCTTTATCTGTTTCACACCCTAATTTGATTTTAAACGAATTATCCGACTGCAAATAAAGCAAAACCGTCTGCCAACGATGTATTTGTTGGGGCGTAATCAATCGGGGACACAAATCCATCTGCTTATTTCTTTGAACGGAAAATAATGAATCCTGACAAGTATTTGCATCAAATCCGACAACAGAAGAAGATAACAACGAAATCGGTTTTATCCGATATTTGTCAAAATCAACATATCCTAACAATGCTTGATGTAATTGCCTGTGATATAAACTTTCCGTTTCATAATAAATATCACCTTTTTTAACACCTATAAACCGCCCTCCGTCGCCAATTAGTGCCGTCGGTTTTTCAATATCGTAAAAAGACGTTAAAAATAAAAACATACCACTTAAAAACAACCACCTGATTTTTCCATAAAACAAAACAAATCCAATCAACCCAAATGTCCAAATAACCAAACCCCAGGTCTCAAAATACGGTACATATATACTTGCATTCGGCCATAAAGTTATCGGCATACCAACCCACCGGACAAAGTTCAATAAATAATCCACACCATAAAACAACCAATCGGCTATCGGCGTTGCAATAAAGACAACCGCTCCAAACAAAATCGGAATAATTGCCCACGCAAACACAGAACTTAATAATAAATTACCCAAAACGGCATAAAGTGGCAATTGATGAAAAGCATACGCAACAAACGGGGCTGTTACAACAGTTACACAAAAATTAAAAAAGCAAAACAACAATATCGAAAAAATGATTTTACCCCATACCGAACGCTTCTGAAGAAATTTTTTGCCAACCAAGCAAATGCCAACAAGGCACAAAACAGCGATAAAAGAAAGCTGAAAACTAACTGACATTAATAAAACGGGCTTATAACATAAAATCAAAAAAGCTGCGACAAACAAACTTCGGATTGACAAGGCCCGTTTATCAAAAAACACTGCAATCAACGCTCCGCCAACCATAATAAACGCCCTAATTGCTGGTGGATGCAACCCAGAAAGAAACACATAAAACCCGCTAACAATCAATGCAAACAGAACAGCAATTCGTTTACCCCAAATAGCCGAAAAAATTTCAGGCAACAAACTCAAACCCAATCGAATAAAACCAAACACCAAAAAAGCAATCAATCCGATATGAAAACCGGAAACCGATAAAATATGCGATAGACCTAAATCTCTGTAAAGCAGTTTAGAAGATGTAGTAACATAGCGGGTATTTCCCAAAACGAGAGCTTCGGCTATCCCTTGATTTTCAAATTCAATATTCTGATTTATCTTTTGACGTATCATTCTCTCTGCGGAAGAAATAATTGTTTCAAAACAAGACTGTTCCGGTTGTTTCCCTTTTTGAACAACAGGATATTGCAATACCCCTTTTGCTCCGATACCTTCATAAAAAAAAGTTCGAGCCTCATTATACCCAAACGGCGTTATGGGTAAACTCGGCGGAGATAATAAATAAACAAATCCGGAAACAACATCTCCTTTTTGCAATTCTGAGATTTCATCAACAATAATCAATCGTGCTTTTTGTGGCAAATCCTTTGCCGAAAAAACATCTTTTTTATACCCTGAATGTTCTTTTTGAACCGACTTTAATGTAACAACAACCTGCGTATTGTTTAGTCCCTCCATGGCCGACAAAACTTCTCCTGTCACATACACCCGTTCTACCGGATACGGCAAAAACATTGTATCCGTATTCATTGTATGAATTGTACAAACAATTAATCCGAATACAAAAAATAATGGTATCAATAAAAACAACCGAATTACCCGAAAAACAGGCAAAATAGAAACAATTCCTAGCACACAAAAAGGAACTGTCAATTTAGCAAGAGACGGCTCAAATGACAAATTAAAATAGACCAAAACACCAATGATAAAAGCAACAATCGTCAACAACGGCAAATTCGGTTCTTTTTCCGTCATGGCTGTCACAAAATCCGATACCCGTCTCATATAATTGATCTACCTTTTATCGGACTTTAAAAACAGTTGGAACACTTTCCGTTAATTGTTGATTGACTTTACGCACCATGGCATTTAACATTTTTTGCCAAGCAGTTTCTTTATCCGACAATGAACTACGTTGTGGCAAAGATGAACTTTCCCATCCGTTTACCGAATGTTGATATAAAACTTTTCCATTATCAACAAACGCCATTTGTACTTCATACGTTAACCGATACGCATCATTATCAAAGGTATACCAATTCGGTCCTTTTTCTTCTTTTTGAGTCATATAGGCTTGTTTAATTGTAATTACCGCCTGTGCCGAAGATAATTTATCAGCGGCATAAAACCGATTATCTGCCCATTCTTTCAACGCATCCTCAGGCGAAATCGGTAATTTTTCCTCAATATGTGGCAATCGGTCATATCGTTGAATTTCCGACTGAAGAACAACATCAGATACATTTAAAATAATCGGCTTTTCTTCTGCATACGTATAAACAGAAAATCGATTCAATGCCGGTGCCTGAC
>JAFZGR010000250.1 GCA_017555325.1 Alphaproteobacteria bacterium
CGATGAAATTTTAAAAGATTTTGATGATAAAAAAAATCAATGGCGTGTACCAATCAGATAAATAACACTTGACATATTCTTGTTTTGTTCTATAATTGGGCAGATGAAAGGATGTAAAGATGTCTGCATTAACGATAAATACAAATATTGTATGGGCATTTGGTTTGTGCTTGCATTATTTTATCCAAAATCCTGAATTAAGGGGATTTTGGATTTCTTTTTTTCCATTTTTATTATGGGGAATACATTGGTGTTTAATTGCTGATGTATTTTATCCGTTAAAAAAGATGTTGCCATTTATATCGGCCTGTATTTCCGCTATGGGTTGGTTTGTTCGGTTAAGGGGATTATTTATTTTATATGATATATTTTTCCGACCATTTTTAATAGAGAGAAAAGATTTTTTAATTGTACAATATATGTTAATGGGATTATATGGTGTTGTTTTTATATACTTGTTGATAATTAAGGTAAAACAGATAAAAAAAGACCAGCCGTTTCCGATTGCCTGTGGATATCAAACATTATCACTTCCCCGAAAAATAGTTTCCTATATACAAGGGTGCATTTGGTTTTGTTTGGGATTGTTGGGCTTGTTTTTGGAATATGGATTAAGAGAAATTGATTAATGGTTTAGGTTGTGAAATAGCTTGTAAAGAGCGAATATTGAGCATATAGCCTGCTATATGCTCAATATAGCGTCTTGGTCATGTTTAAGAATAAATGCTTCCATTTTACAGAATACGAGTGTATCTCCTGTTAATATGCAATCTAATATTGCCGATGTCTCTCGTTTTGAACCAAGTACGATGCAAAAAGTATTCAACAGCACACCTGTTAAAGAAGGAATGCTATTTGTACAGGGCGTTGCCAATTCGCCATTAAACGTTGCACAATATCCGGCACAATGGATGGGAATGAATACACGACCGATAGAACCGCAAACAGCCCATGAACGGGGCTTGGAGGCAATGGGATCCGAAGCATATACGGCCGCAACAACGACCGTTTTGGGGAATGGATTTGCTGGTGCCGGCGGTTTTGGTAAAACAATTCAAGCGGCAGAAAAGGCAAAACGTTCGGGAGATATTGTTAAAGCAAATCAGTTGTATAAACAAGCTAATAAGTTTTCGTCAATAGTTAATGATATATTTACAGGAAATCCGGTTAATCAGGCGATATCGGGGGGATCATTAAATTATGCTTTGGAATATGTTCCGTGGATGAAAACAGACAGTGCTGTAACCGATTTTATCGAAGGTGAATCATTTAAAAAAGCCGGTAAAATTTTAGCACGAAAAGGATACATGTTTGGAAAACCATTTATTCATAAATTTTATTAAAAAAACAATATATTATTGACATAATTGATGAAAAAATCTATACTGACGAATAGGATATTTTGTCAGGGATAAAAAATGTATAGGGAACTTTTGAATATTGAAGATATTGGATATATTATGACACGTGCGGTTTATTATGTGTCTTTTATGTCTCTTCCGTATATCTGTTCCTGGTTTTTTGTGAATGGTATTTTTAATTATATACAGATATCAAAGACAACCCATGTATATATTGTTCGTCTCATCTCATCTGTTCTTTATGTGGGTTGGTTGATATTTTTTGCTATGCCACTTGAAGATTTAACGAGGGATTGGGTAATCACTTTGGGAATCGCTTCTTTGCATCCGCAATTATTATTAGGATATGCATCAACGTGTCTTTTTCCTGCGTTTTTGATATATGGGATAATTGAGGGAATAAATTATTTAAAATATCGTTTAAAGGGGGAGGAAATTCCCCCCAGAAAACCAATAGAGGATGATTTGGATATTTTTACTGTTAAATTCTTACCAACTTGGGCGGATATGTGGCAAGAAATTATCCGAGATATGCACGCATATTTACCGTTTGTCTTAATGTCCGCATATACATTAGGCGTTATATTCTGCAAGGTTATACCGGAAAATATAACCCTTTTTAGCGGTGTGATTATCGGGATAAATTTATTTTTAGTGATATTATTGAGTATTTTTACAAAATATGCCTCACAAATGGCACTGGTTATGTATTGTCTTTATTTTATGCTTATCTTTTTAGGGGCAAAACCGTTTGTGATGTTAGATATTTGTTTTATGCTTGTCTTTTTGTTTTTATATCGGACACATAACGATAAAATGATAAAGTTATATTGATACACAAAGCCATTTGTTCGTAAAGCTATATATGCTTGAAAAGTAATATATTATTGACAAATATAGACTAAAAGCATATACTCGCTGTATCTTATTTTACTTTGAGCAAGGATAGTTTGATGAGTGATATTCCCGCAACACAAAAGTTGATAAATGATTTAATCGAATCGATATATCTTATTTTAAGTTATATTATGCCGTATGTTTGTTTATGGTTTCTTGTTAAATTTTGTATGAAGTATTGTCGGATAGGCGTTCATCTCAAAATATGGATTATTCGGATTATTACTTCTGTTTTATATGTATTGGTTCTGTGGTTATTTAAATATAGTTCGTATAAATTTGTAATTGGTGCAGGGCTTATTTCTCTTTATCCGCCACTTGTTTTTGGCGGATTAATAGGAGGAATACGTTTTGTTTTGCTTGCTGTTTTTATATTTTGGGGAATTTATTATGTTATAAAAAAACAAATTTATCGCTTAAAAGGTAAACAGATGCCAAAAGAAGAAAATCAGCAGAATGAATGGACCGAAACGGAATATTACAAATATATGTGTTCGGAATTAAA
>JAFZGR010000251.1 GCA_017555325.1 Alphaproteobacteria bacterium
AATATATAACGGATTCACTCCGCAAATTAACAAGATGGTAAAAACAGCAATAATAAAAAAATCTTCTTCATTATGAATAACCGCCCAAGCTAAACGCCAAGCTGTCACAACCAATACGCCCGTTACACAAGCCCGAACAGCTGAAAATATTGTTAATAAAACTTTATTTTCCGTATCCAAATCCGGAAAAAAGAAAGCGATTAATAAAATCAGCACAATAGAGGGAAGCATAACCCCCAATAAAGCACTCAAAGCCCCTCGGATACCGGCAATTTTTTTACCAACATACAAGGCGGAATTAACTGCCACCAAACCGGGGATTGTTTGCGTTAACACAATCATATCCAATGTTTCATCTTTTGTCATCCAACGCCGTTTCCGAACAAAAACATCTTCAATAACAGGTAACATTGCCAATCCACCCCCAACAACAAACAATGCAACTTTAAAAAATGTCGTAAATAATATCCAACATCGTTTAGAGATACTTCCCCCTACTCGTTTTTGTTGTCCCAAACTATTATATGAATACAGCATTTACCCTTTTACAACCTTTTGTTGTCCCTTCTGCCGTTTAATTAATTCTTTTTCAAATTTCCCGATTTATTTTCATCCGATAGTTTTGTATCTGATGTATTTTCTATTGATTTTTTATCTACCGTATCAGATATTGCTTTTGTTGTTTTCGTTTCCTGCAACTCATCCATTTGGAACAGCATATCCAAAACCAATCGTCCATTTTCATCAAATATCTGTGCTTGTCCGTCTTTTTTACCATCAACAAAATGTGCCGTACTGCGCATTACACCATTTTCAAAATACGTTTGACTTAAACCATGTAATTTACCGAGCTTATACTCATCTTTACTTTGCAATTTTCCATCGGAATAATAAACTTTTTGCTCACCATGCATTTTTCCTTCAATATACATAGCATCAATGTGAATTTGCCCATTTGGATAATATTGTTTAAACTGACCATGAGGAACATCATCCTTTAAAATAGTACGAGAGTTAAGTTGTCCATTTTCATAAAAAGTTGCGAACTCTCCGTTTTGGCGACCAGCCTTATAAATAGCCGTTGTTTTAACTTGTCCATTATCATAATAAGCGATAGAAGGACCATCCTCCAAACCATCCTTAAATGATTTCTCCAATGCCAATTGTCCGTTTTCATAATATTCGTGAGCTTTTCCTTCAATTTTACCCATACGCATAACGGAATGAGATTGTAAATTACCATCTGGATAATATGTATTCATTTCCCCATTTGGCATATCATTTACAAAATTCAAGTCCATTTTTAATTGCCCGTTCTGATAATAAACTTTTGCCGAACCGTTTTGCTTACCTTTACTATAATACAACTCTTTTTCAAGACTACCATCCGGATGATACGATTTACTGACACCATCAACTAAATCGGCAATATATGTTTCTTCCTGTTGCAATTTACCAAAATCATAATAAGATTTTGAAAAACCATCTTTCTTTCCGTTTAAATAATTTTCCTCCGTCTGCAATTGTCCATTTTCATAAAATGTTTTAACAATGCCTTCCGGTCCGTTTGGCTTAAACAATCCCTCCCCTTTTAATCTACCAGAAGGATAATATTCTTTGACAATTCCATCTAACTGTCCATTCACAAAATACCGCTCCAAAAGCAATTGTCCGTTTTCCGAAAATGCTTTATCCAATCCATCTTTTACCCCATTTTTAAAATGCGTTTCAAAATGAACATTTCCGTTTGGATAGTAAACCATTGATAAACCATCCGGACGGCCCAATTTAAAGGTCGTTTCGTTTAATAACTTACCGGTATCATAATAAGAAACAGCTTTATCCACTAAAAATCCTTGATGATACATTTCGATGGTCTGAACCTGACCGTTTTCATAATATGTCCGACTTTCTCCATGAGGCAAACCATTAAAAAAATGCGTACGAGCCAACAATTTTCCGGCTTTACTTTTCTCCTGAACAACACCGGTTAATGGTACTTTTTCAGCTTTTAAATAAAATATACCATTATTAAAAAAGATATCATCCTTTGTATATGTCGGCAACTGCATTTTCTTTTCTGCTATCGGAACTGTTTGCACAATCGGTTTTAAACCCATTGGTTCATTTTTTGTAATATCATATCCGCCTCTTGCTGAAGCGGATTGAAAAACATTGGTGTTTTCAAGAGGTAAAGACATCACCGGAGCAACTCCGGCTGTATAACTCCCTATATCCATCGGTACGGCTAACGGATTGAGTTTTCCTGCTTGATTTTGAATACTTTCGGAAGATACTGATACGGAGGCCTGACGAATCATATCTGCAGAAGATGAAGCTGAAGAAACTTGTTGAACAGTAGCTTCTGCCGGCGTATTTGCTGCCGCCCGTAAAGCAGCGGCATTACTGACAATTTGAGCCGAAACATCAACTCCAACACCACACATGCCAATTGTTAATAATCCCAGAAAAAGATTTTGTTTCATCCACCCTCCTTTTCGCTTGTTTGCATAGAATAGCAAATACATAAATAAGAATCAATCTTTTTTTTAGTACAGATAATCTAAATAAGTTAATATAACTCTTGTGTAAATAAATCTTGCTTGCAAACTTTATCAAAAGGCGTTCTTTGATGACGACAAATTACCCGATTAGTTGGATATATCTGCCGAATATAATCCATTGCATCTGAAAGATTAAAATCTTGATTAATAAACAACACTGAGGCACCTTTTTGTCGAACACTATCTAATACACTAATTGTATCATCAAAAAAAATCATATTACTTGGTTTTACTGCAAAAAATTTACTTAAAAACCACAAAGCTTCATTACTCTGTTTAGAACAATATCCCTTTTTATTTTGAATTGTTCCGATATGAAATGCAGGTATTCCGGCCTCCGCAACTGAACAACCGAATAATTGCTGATATACTTTTTCTAAATGATATTTTGTATTATTTGTATAGATACACACCTCATATTTTTTTTGCAATTCCTGAATTTGAGATAACAATTTCGGATTCGGGGTAATATGAGAATAATCCGTTTCTTCTGCGATTTGGTTTAAAAGTTCAACAACATTCAATCGAAATTCCCGAGCTGCAACGCCCAAAAAATTAAACAAACCTTTTTGTGAAGCGCTCATTTTAAATTCATCATAAACATTATTTACATTTTTCCAAGAAATTCCCTTTTTGAAAAATGCTTTTTGTACAGCCTCAAGAATATCTTTTGTTGACAATTCTTTTTTAGGGTATAACACCCCATCACAATCAATTACGATTAATTTCTTATCTTCCATTTTTTACATCTCACTTAAAACTTTATTTTTCACTTAAATCTATTTTTACCAACAATCGTTCAGCCGAATCGATTTCAAACATCTTTCCGGGTTTAAATCTAAATAAGTGGCACAAAATATTTGTTGGGAATACCGCCACAAACATATTTAACTCTCTTACGGTTGCATTGTAATATTTACGGGAATATGCAATATCATTCTCTATTTCAGTCAACTGTTGCATTAATGTAATGTAATTTTGACTTGCTTTTAAATCTGGATAAGCTTCGGCAATAGCCAAAACCGCAGCAATATCATCTCCTATTTTCATATTATCCGTTAACTTTTCGGAAATTGATTTATTCATATAAGCCGATTGCCGATTTTGAATTACATCTATTAAGGTTGCCGTTTCATATGTTGCGTATCCTTTTACAATATTAACTAAATTCGGCACTAAATCCCAACGTTTTTTCAAATAAACATCCATCACGGAAAATGCTTCGTTTACATAATTTTTTAATGTTATTCCTTTATTGTAAACATAAACCAAATATGCGACAATCAAAAGAGAACCCACGCCGAAAAGTATCATTTTATCATATTCCCTTTATTAAAATTTTAACAAGAGATAAATTATATAATTTTTAACAAAAATCGTCAAGCATTTTATATGAAACGGTAAAAACGCTTGCATTTTAAGCAAAATTCATTATACTTTGCTCCAAACGGAGAAAATATATGGCTGAAAAAACACCTATTTTTGCATTAAAAAATGTTCATCTGTCATTTGGCACGCATTCTCTTTTTCAGGGCTTAAACATCTATGTCGGCAAAGGAGATAAAATTTGTCTTATCGGGCGAAACGGTTCCGGCAAATCAACGCTTTTAAAAGTAATTGCCGGACAAATGGAACCGGATATCGGCGAACGATTTGTTCAACCGAACACAAAAATTGCCTATATGCCCCAAGAAGAAGATTTCAGCCGATATACAACACTCAAAGAAGTTATTTTATCAGGCTTACCCGATTCTCACAAAGATGAAACATATAAAGCCGATATTTTAATTGATGCATTGGATATTTCTGCCATGCAAAATCCACATACGGCTTCAGGTGGAGAACGTAAAAAAACAGCCCTTGCTCGAGCCTTAATCGGCGAACCGGATTTATTGTTATTAGATGAACCGACAAACCATTTGGATATTGCAACCATTGAAAAACTGGAAAAAATTATTCAGGAGCATACAGGAGCCATCATTATTATCAGTCATGACAGACGCTTTTTAACAAAAATATCAAATTCAACCATTTGGCTTGATAGAGGAATTGCACATTTAAGTGATAAAGGATATGCTTCTTTTGAAGAATGGCAGGAACAAATTATCAATCAAGAGATTATCGAACAGAAAAACTTAAATAAACGTATTGCCGAAGAAACTGAATGGCTCCACAAAGGAGTTACTGCCCGTCGTAAACGCAATATGGGACGATTGCGACGTTTACAACAACTCCGATTAGAAAGAAAAGAACAAATCAAACAAACTGCCTCTGTCAATTTACAAATTGATAAGGGGCTTATTCAATCTAAAATGATTACGGAAGCGAAGAAAATATCAAAATCGTTCGGAGATAGAACACTCATACAAGATTTTTCCATTCGCATTTTACGGGGCAATAAAATCGGCATTGTCGGACCGAATGGAGCCGGCAAAACAACACTTATTAAATTACTTACAAAACGATTAGAACCCGATTCCGGTTCTGTTCGTATTGCCAAAAATTTAGAAGAAGCCTATTTTGACCAAAATCGCATATCGCTTGACCCCAATAAAACCCTTTGGAAAACACTTTGTCCGGAAGGCGACCATATTTTTGTCAGAGGTCATTTTCGACATGTTGTTTCTTATTTAAAAGACTTTTTATTTACTTCTGCACAAGCAAATACACCTGTTAATGCATTATCAGGCGGTGAAAAAAATAGGTTAATGCTTGCCGTTGCCTTAGCAAAACCCTCTAATTTTTTAGTATTGGATGAACCAACCAATGATTTGGATATGGACACATTGGATTTATTACAGGAAGTTCTAGATGAATACGAAGGAACGGTTTTAATTGTTAGTCATGACCGAGATTTTCTGGATAAAGTTGCAACATCTTTACTCTATATGAGCGGAAACGGAACTGTTATTGAACATGTCGGCACTTACACTCAATTGCTTGATAATTTAAAACAAGCAGAAAACAAGCAAAAAAATACCAATCGGTCAGAAAAAATGGCAAAATCTCAAAACACTGTTGCCAAACAGGAAAAATCCTGTTCGAATAAAAACAAACTAACGTTTACAGAAGCGCATTTATTAAAAGAATTACCGACAAAAATTGACAAGCAAACAATACTTGTTCAACAAATACAGCAAAAACTGGAACAACCGGATATTTATACCGATACAGAAAAATTATTAACAACAACCCGGCAACTGCATCAAGCACAAAAAGCCTTGGAAGAGTTAGAAAATACATGGCTTGAATTACAAATAAAAGCCGAAGAAACAAATTAGAAATATAATGGTAAAACAATAATATACGGGCTGAAAAATTTTCAGCCCGTTATGCATTAGAATAATTATATCTATCTACAAGTCGGATTATTTTCATCTTGCGAATAATCCCAGTAATAACAAGTACCAGTAGGTGGTGTTTTACAATCCGGACCGGTATAACCATTCATACAATGACAAATTCTTTTGCCATTATCATATGTCACATAACCGGTACGCCCATTATAATATTCATTTATAACTATTCCACAATTTTCATCTTCTTCAATTTCGCAATTTTCTCCAGAATATCCCGAATCACAAACACAAGTTCCATAATGCAACACACCATGTCCATTACATGTTGGTGTTTCCGTTGTATTTTCATATTCACAAAATTTACCCCAATACTCTGCTTTACAATTACATCCGGTAGCATGTGGTTTATTAATCCAAGCATGAATATAATTTGTTCGACCATTACAAGCATCACCGGATGGATCATAATTTTCGCAATGTGTTCCCCAATAACCCTGTTGACAATATTCACAATATGCTCTACCGTCCCACTCATATACAAGTGATGATTTCCCATTACAAAAATTTTCTCTAGTACATGTTTTTGTCTTCTCGCAATCTAAATAACATTTTCCGTTAGAATCCATACGCTTATACCCTTTTGAGGTATCACATTGTTCACATGTATCACCAGCATAGCCGTCATAACACTTACATTTGCCGTCTTCTAATGCTCCATAAATACAAACAGGGGGTATTTCCGGAGTTTCTTCCTCATCTGTATCATCTTCATCCGAATTGTTTGTTTCCGGTGTAAATCCGCTTAAATCATTGTTGATATAATATACAATTTCGCCACAATTTTCTGCCGTCACTTCTGCAACTTGTATGTCATATGGCATTGCCCACCCCGTTTTTTGAAGTTGTTCACATTCTTCTGTCGGAATATTCAACAAGGCTATTTCAAAATGATTGTTAAAACCGAGCACTTCATATCCATAGCCCATACGAGTCGTTGCCCCTTCTTCGCTCAGTAATTCTCCATTTGTCGGCATTGTCTGTTCTTCTGTCATCTGTTGCATTTGTATGCCGTATGTATTAGCCATCATGTTGAGTTCATTAATCGTTTCATTCACACGATATTTCATCATCCCATATTTATATCCCATGACACCACCAACACTCAACACGCCGATAACAGCTAAAAC
>JAFZGR010000252.1 GCA_017555325.1 Alphaproteobacteria bacterium
AAGGAAAAAATAATGAATACACCGAATTCTGTTGCTGTTTTTTGTGGAGGGAGTCCCGGAAGAAAGGCAATTTATATGCAAGAAGCTCATCGTTTGGGTGAAATTTTGGCTCAAAATGAAATTAAATTGATTTATGGGGCAGGGACAACCGGCTTAATGGGGGCGGTTGCTGATGGGGCTTTTTCTGAAAACGGATATGTTATCGGGGCTACGATTCGTGAATTATATGATATTGAAAAGCCGGAAGCCATTGCGGAAAAGGCTACTAAGTTTGAAGTGTGGGACTTGATGGCCGACCGAAAAGTTTCTATGGTAAGCCAATCTGATGCAATTTGTATCTTGCCGGGTGGTTTTGGGACAATGGATGAACTATTTGAAGTATTGACACTTCGGCAACTTAATTTAATGAAAGCTCCGATAATTGTTGTCAATATTGACGGATTTTATAATACGTTGGAACAATTTGTTTTTGAAATGATAGGGGAAGGCTTTGCAAAGCCATATCAATTAAAGTTATTACGTTTTGTAAAATCTGTGGATGAAGTGTTGCCGGCAATTGAAGAAGAAATGCAGTTAATTAAAGATGCGGAAGAAAAGAAACAATTATAAAGAAGGATAATAAATGAACAAAACAAAAAAAATATTTTTGGGATTTTTAACGCTTGCTTTTTTCTTAACCGGATGCACCTGCACAAAACCGAATCAATCAGAATCTTTTGTAAACAACAACGACCCCTATGAATCATTTAATCGAGGTGTTTTTGCATTTAATAATTTATTTGATGCCACTATTTTATTGCCGATAGCAAAAGGATATCGGGCAATAACAACCTCTACTGTGCGGGAAGGGGTGTCTAATTTCTACGATAATTTAATGGAATTGCGAAACATCTTAAATGGGGCCTTACAAGCAAATGGAACAAAAACAACCAATGCCGTAAAACGTTTTTTTGCAAACACTTTTTGGGGCTTTTTTGGATTATATGATGTTGCATCGGATATGCAGATACAAAAGTATAAAAATGACTTTGGTCAAACATTGGCCGTTTGGGGGTGGGAAACAAGTGATACATACATTGTTTTACCTTTTTTGGGGCCATCTAATCCGCGAGATATTTTAGGGACTGTTGGAGATGTTTCAACGCCGCCGAGTTTGTTGATTGCATTAACGACCCCATGGACATCTTATCCGTTATCTGCCGGAAACTATGTGCAGATGCGTGAAAAATCAATTGAATTTATCGATAATTTACATCGTTCTTCAACAGATGCTTATGCAACAATCAGAACGATGAGCCAACAAAACAGACAAAAAGTCATTCAGGAAGCACTTGGCAAAACAAAAAGTCAAGCACCTGATTATGAATTTGATATGGATGAAGATTTTGAAGAATAAAGGAGTAGCAAATGAAAAAATTAGCAGCAATCATCTGTGGTATTTTGTTTTTGACACAATCGGCTATCAGTGCAACGGATCCGGCAATTGATTTTGTTCATAATCTGGCAGATGAAATTATCACGGATGTTTTGGCAGCCAAAAAACCAATGTCTGAAAAGTTGGATGTTTTTCGGGGCAAATTTCAAAATGCATTGGATTTAAGATATATAGGCCAATTTGTATTGGGGGTTTATTGGAGAAAATCTGATGAGAATATGCGAGATGAATTTTTAGATGCATTTATGGAATTTACAACCAAATCTTGGGCGGATAAATTTAATATGTATCAAGGACAAAAGATTGTTTTTAACGGTGCTCGTAATGCACAAAAAGGACAATTATTTGTAGATAGTGTTATCCAAAACAATCCGCCGGTTGAAGTCGTTTGGCGTATTCGTGAAAAAGACGGTACGTACAAAATTGTGGATATAATTGTAGAAGGGGTCAGTATGGCAATGAGTTATCGGAATGAATATGCCGCATTTTTACAGACTCATAATGGTGATTTATATAAGTTGATTGATACGCTAAAATCAAAAAGTAAAGAATTTAAATTTACGGAAGTTCAAAAATAAGTTAATTAAATAAAATGATTTAGAGGGACCGATTTTCGGTCCTTTTTTTGTAATTAGAAAACCATCGGCTAGGCCAAGGATTCCTTTTTGTATTGATTTGAATTTATTTATCAATATGGGATTGTGTGTGTTTTGTTTTCTCAAAAAGATTGAATTGCAAAAAAAGGGACCTTTTTTTCCCGCTTCGAATCGGAAAAATCGGATTTGTAAGGAAATAAAAGATTGTTGTTTTAGTTGAAATATTTAGTCAAAATCAAAAAAAATGCAAAAAAGTGTAAAAAATTGTTGCAATGATACGTCCCTTTTATTATAGATAACAGCTTTTATGTAATTATGGTTGTTATATCCTCTTTATACCTATCATCACTCGAACTCATTTCAGATTCTCATGTAAAACTGATAAAAATGACACATTTGATGCATTGTCACTATAACAAGATTTTAAACAAAATCTTTTTTATTTAAATTTAATCACAACATTTAAACCTGAGGTTGTGAGAGAATTAAAAAATCAACTTCAAATGGCATTTTTTATTAATTATACATAGACATCTGAATATAAAGCATATAGTATTGCATACATTCATATTCAAAAAAAACAGAAAGGGGAGAAAATGTTCTTTGAACCACGCACACAACTAACGGGAGACAAAATAACCTTAATAAAACCAAGAGCTTTATTTTCGGAAATAGCAACATTATTTCAACTGATTGATAATAACCGCAAAAATTTACTACCTTGGCTTACACTGATTCAAACACCAACACTTAAAAATCAAGAAGATATTTTTAAATTACTGCTCGAAATAGAATCCAAATGGAAACAACAGGAAATTTTTACCTATTTAGTATATCACAATGAAACGCTTATCGGCATCATCAGTGCACTTATCAGCGTTCCTGCCAATAATGGTACTGAAATTTATTTTTGGCAATCCAAAGAATTTACTAAAAAAGGATTTATCCAACAAGCCCTTTCTTTAATTGAAAAAGAATTTTTCTTTTTAGGGGTGGAACGTTTGTCTATTAAATGCGATGTTGAAAACTATACGGCACGCGGAATTGCCATTAAAGCCGGTTATCGTTTGGAAGGAATTATGCGCCATGCTTATTGGAATGCCCCATTAAAAAGTTATCGTGATTTATATGTCTTCTCTAAAATAAAAAATGAATAGATTTTGTTTTTATAAAAATAAAAATAAAAAAAATTATTGACAAATGTATCATTTAGGAATAATATATTATTTACTGTGTAAAAACAATAAAGGAGATACATTTTATGACATCAAAAAAACACAAAAAAGAAACAAAGCAAATAACGCCGGAAATGCAGGAAAAAATCATTGCTACATTAAACAAAAAAGTGCTTTACTTTTCATTAAACAAAGAATGGGAAGAAGTAAAAAAATGTATCAAAAGAGGGGCTGATGTTAATATGTGTAATGATCAGGGATATTCTTTACTTCATTACAGTATTGCCAACGGTCAGCAAGAAATAACAGCTTTATTACTAAACAAAGGAGCTCATCCGGATATACGGGAAACAACCTTAGGTGAAACACCGTTATCCATAGCAACCCGACTTGCTGACAAAGCTACCGTTATTGAATTATTAGAAAACAATGCCAATCCCAACACGGCTAACATCCATGCTGAAACACCGCTAATGATTGCCGCACGCAAAGGATTAACCAGTATTGCAAAGTGTTTAATTACAGCAGACGCCGAAGTAAATAAAGGTAATGACACATCATCTCCGTTATTTGAAGCAATCAAAAACCAAAATGTTGCCATTTCTTGGGTATTACTAAACGCCGGGGCAAATATTTATGATACAAAAAATATTGGCGGACAAACCATTACACCAATTTCTTATGTATCATCTCCAAATTACCCGCAAACACGGTGTGCTCTTAAAATTCGACAACTGATTTTAGAACAGGCCGCCCGCCAATCCCAACTGAGCAATCAACCAACCCCAATCGCTCAGGCCAAAGCAACACCGCAACAAATAAACAAAGAAATGACTTACGGCGATTAATTTCCGCATCATTCAACTGAAACGACCGATAATTTATCGGTCGTTTTTTGGAATATCAAACGCATAACGACCTACATAAACAAGTTATACAATTCTCCAAAGTAACACAAATATACATTGTTCAAAACGAACACCTCTTATATTAATCAATAAACGCTTACATCATGCTACAATACGTTTTTTGCCCCTTTCCTATCCATCAGAACAAAATAGGAATTTGACAAAAACAAAAAAAAGGTTATAATGCATGCCATTTTAAACATAAACATACGAATAGGAAAAAAATGCATATTTTCAAACCAAATGATTCAATCCTAACAACAGCGGGAGAATATATCCAATCAGGCAAACTGGTTGCCTTTCCGACAGAAACCGTTTACGGATTGGGAGCCAATGCCTTTGATAAAAAAGCCGTTACCGCCATTTTTGCGGCAAAAGAACGTCCTTTTTTTGATCCATTAATTTCTCATGTTGCCGATATTGACTTTTTAAAAGAATATGCCCATACAGATGAACGAACATTAGCTTTGGCACGCCACTTTTCACCCGGTCCGATTACTTTTGTGTTAAAACGAAAAGACAATCGAGCCTCTTTGGATTTAGCCTGTGCCGGACTGCCCCATATTGCGGTTCGCATTCCCAATCATCCGGTTGCTTTATCATTAATTCAAAAAAGCGGTGTTCCCATTGTTGCCCCGTCTGCCAATAAATTTAAAACCGTTAGTCCAACAACGGCACAACACGTTTTTGAGAGTCTCGGAAATAAAGTTGATATGATTTTAGACGGTGGCGCCTGTCATGTCGGAGTTGAATCGACCATACTGGATATGACACATAAAAACATTATATTATTAAGAGCGGGCGGAATCGCACTGGAAGAAATCGAAAACTTTTTAAATGAAAAAGTCATTTTTCAAAATATAAGTTCATCCAATCCGACCGCCCCTGGTCAATTATTAAAACATTATGCACCTCCAAAACCACTACGTATTAACGTATCCGTTCCAGAGGCTGACGAGTTTTTCATCGGATTCGGACAAATGGATAATGTTCATTTAAATTTAAGCCAAATCGCTGATTTAAATGAAGCTGCCGGCAATTTATTTTCCTATTTACGACAAGCAGGCAATCAAAAACTCTTTCCTAAAATTGCCATTGCCCCCATTCCTTTACATGGATTAGGATTGGCCATTAATGACCGTATCAAACGAGCTTCCCACCAAGAATAAAAAAATGAAGTATTTTTTAGCTTGACAGACCTTTAAAATGTTGCTACAATATATATTATAATGTGAATTAAAAAAGTAAAAAAATATTTTTTAACTTGTCAACATTACAAAAATAAAGTATAATAAAGAAAAATTAACGGAGGCAATCATGACAACACCAGCAGAACCATCTTTTCCGATTTATATCCAAAATTTAACCCAAGACAATATATGTGCAATAAGAGAATTTTGTGCAAGTAAGAATTTGGAGATGAGTGGACCATTTGGAAACCAACGTCGATATTATAAAATCAGTGTTCCTCGCGGTGCGGCATTTAATGCTGCAGAATTTAATGAGGCAAAACAAATCATCCAAGGTTCGGCATCAAACTGGAGAGACTTTAACAGAAGTGGAAGCAGTGCAAGACCTGAAGCGTCACTAGAAAACGCTCAATGAGGAGGAGGAAGAAGAAGAAGTGGAAGACGTCCAATGTCACTAGCA
>JAFZGR010000253.1 GCA_017555325.1 Alphaproteobacteria bacterium
CTTTTCCGTTATCAATTGATTTACACACACATTCCAACTTGTCCGGATGCCGGTAATTTTCCAGCAACGTTAAATTCCCAACCTGATTAAAAATCTCTTTTGCCCATTGAGGCAGATCAATCAATGAGTTTATCGAAAATGTTTCAGCTTCTATTGCCTGATTCATAATAAATGCAACATAATCACCAGCGTGTTTAAATTGTAAATCATAGGCGAATTGAATTTTATGCCGCAACTCATGCAAAAGCGTTGAACAAAACCGATTTGAATCTCCATCTAATTTAGAAGAAATCAGCAAAGCATTCTTATTTTCCGAAAACAACCCGCTTGCATTATTTTTATCTAACTCCTTATCTGAAGCTTTTCCCATTAAAATTTGTAATTTTTTACGACTTTTACTTGACTTAGCAATTTCAATAAACTCTCGAATGATTCGTGCAGTCATCGGGGAACGATCCGTCATCTCTCGCAAGGTCTTTAAATGTTTCAATGCATTAGATGAAACCCGTATCAATCCTTCAAAGGTTTTCCATTCTTCATCTGTCAATGTGTTATAGTGTTCAAAACCAATCCCAAGATTAATCCGTCCATCCCCGCGATTATAGCGATGACCAAATGAACGATATTCATCTATAGACATTTCCAAATGGCGTTGATACGGTACTGTTGAAAATCCACTCAACCGAGCAATCCATCTAGCGGCATTTCTTAAAGAATAATTCGATTCAAAAATTTCTAAACGCAACTTCTCTTTATCCGTTGCCGAACGCTTCCACTCAAACGGGTTCAAACATCTTAAAAATACCGGTTTATAATGGGTTGGCAGATTATCCATATTAAATTCCTTTTAATTTAAAACTATTAATATTATACATAATTTTTAACAAAATAACAACATTTTTGTCCTGATATTTGTTTTTTTTAAATATAGATTGATTTTTAAGAAAAATCTGATAAAATACATCTAAATTATCATTTTATTTCAAAAGGAGAAAACATGTTAAAAATATTAAAATACGTTCTATTAACCATTCTAATTATTATCGTTACCTGCGTAGTTAGCGGGTATTGGTATGCTGGTCAAATTATTACAAAAGCCGTCAACACCTATTTACCACAAGTAACAAACACACCTTCCCGATTAAACAATGTAGATGTTTCATTATTTAAAGGTCGTGTTTCACTTTCCGGATTAATTGTGGGCAATCCCAAGGGATACGGAGCAAAAGAAGCTTTTGGATTAAAAAACATTACCGTGTCTTTTGAACCAAAAAGTATTTTAAGTGATAAAATCATCATCAATCAAATTTTAATTGATGGTACACAGGTCAGTGCCGAAGCAACGTATAAAGATGGAAAAGTTTCTTCCAATTTAACCGATATTCAAAAAAGCGTAAGTAAATACATTGCTAAAATAATTACTGAATCATCTAAAAAAGCGCATCAAAAAAAAGAAACACAGACTCCTGAAAAACAATCAACGGCCGAAAAACAGGTTATCATCCGTGATTTACAAATCAACAACTCACAATTAACAGTTGGATTGATGAAACAAACTATTACCGTTCCATTACCGAATATCCATCAAAAAAATATCGGCGAAAAAGGTCAAAAAATGGAATTGAAAGATACAATTGGTTATGTCTTTAATTTAATCAACAATGCCGCTGTTAAAAACACAGCTACTACCATTCAAACTGCATTAAAAGACGGCGCATTGAAATTAATTAATTCGGCAACAGATACAACCAATGCCATAAAAGATTCCACCAAAGATATTTTAAACAATGTCTCACAGGATGCCAAAGGAATCGGAAATGCCGTTAAAGATATTCTCGGTAAATAATTTAAAATACAGGCAAAAGAAAAACCCCGCATTTCTGCGGGGTTTTTAACATATTCAATCAACTTATTGAGCTTTTGCTGCTGATAAAGTCGATAAAATTGTTGTTGCCATTTGCGTTGTTTGATTATCTATACCTAAATTTTGCATAGCCAAAGACTGCAAACAAGAATTTGAAATTGATTTAGCAGTTGCTGTTAAACCATTTGTTGCCAAAGAACCATCTGTCAGTGTTTGCATGGCTTTTTCCATTAAACAGGATTGCATTTTTCCCATCATTGTATCAGAACCAGTAGTTGCACAGGCAGATGTTAATAAACAAATACCAGCAATTAAGAATAAATTTTTTTTCATGTTGTTTTCTCCTTTTTTTACATTTCGTTATTTAACGCATCTTAAAATACTTGTCAACACACTTGCATATTTTTTTATATTACCCGTTTATGTCTGAATTGAATATATTATTCCAATATATTTTGAACCGTTAATATCCCCTTTTGAATGACAATATTTTTTGCAATAGCCATTTTTTCCCGCAAAGCATTTGTTGACCTAGTATTATTTTTACTTTGAAAAATCCCAAAATCCGAAACGGCTCGCTCCAACAATCCGTCATATTGACTGACTTGATTTAAACGTTCTTCAATCACAAACAAAACGGATAACACTTCATCACTTGTCATTTGACGAACAACATCATTCTGAACAATGAAAAAAGACGGATTGTTCGGTCCAATTTTCATCCGATAAAAGTTTTTATTTAAATGTCCCAACACTATCGATTCATTATCACTCATAAATATGCTCGGTAAATCGGCATTTTCGGCAGTTAACGCCATTTTAACGTAGGTTCGTGCCTGTTCCTGCATAGCCTTTAATGCCCGCTGTTCTCGAATACGTTGTTGCGCCTGTTCCTGTGCCTGTTTCATACGCTCTTCATGGGCCTGCCGTTTAGCCTCTTTTTCGGAAGCCTTTTTTTCGGCTCGTTCCTGTTGTCTTTTTTCTTTTAATTCCGCCTCTCTAATGGAACGCTCTTGTCGTTCAGATGCTTCTTTTTGAATTTTTTCAACCGCCTTTTGAGCCTTTTTTTGTTCAGTTTCTTTAATCAGATTTCTAATTCTTTCCGTATCTTCAACCGAAACAACACCTGTTCTTGAAAAAACAGAAGCATTTTTATTTTTTTGACGAATAACGTTTAATTTTTCAACAACATCAACAGCTGTTTCATTCCCATCCAATCGGCTTAAAATCATTCCGATTAATTTATCAGCCCGAATACCAACTAAATTCGGAACAGCCATTAAATTTGAACGCTTATGCCATTTAACCCACGTTGAAATTTCATTTTGTGTTTCTA
>JAFZGR010000254.1 GCA_017555325.1 Alphaproteobacteria bacterium
CGTGCAATTCATCAGCATCACCGATAACAACATCCCGATGTAAACCGGCTTTTTTTGCCAATGCAACAATATCCGTTAAATAATATTCGTGAGCGGCATTCTCATTTTTAATTTGTTTCAACAATGGCAACAAATAACGCCCGTTTACACACATAACCCCCGAATTACATAATTTAATTGCCCGTTGAGAATCCGTTGCATCTTTATATTCCACAATCGCATCTAATCCATCACTGCCCATAACCAAACGACCATACCGACGAGCATCATCCGGAATAAAACCTAGAACCACAACATCCGAACCAGATAAACATTTTTCATGCATTTTTTGAATTGTTTCCGGTAAAAACAATGGTTGATCGCCAAACAAAATAAGCACACAACCGTCAAATGGTTCAATTTCCGTTTCAGCTGCCAAAACGGCATGAGCCGTTCCCAAACGATCTTGTTGCAAAACCGTTTTGCACGGGGCAACAACTTCTTTTACATTATCCATATTCGGACCGACAACAACCGTAATATCCGAAATATCCGCTTTTCTAACGGATTCTAATAAAATATCAATCATTGGACGATGACAAATTTCTTGTAAAACCTTTGGTAAAGGCGATCCCATACGGGTACCCATTCCGGCGGCCAAAATAATTGCTTTTGTTTTCATTTATTCCTCATATAAAAATTTCATGATCAATGGCATACGAACGCAAAAGTGCACGTAATGAAGCCGTTTGATCCGATAAATGCCGTAATAAAAATTCTTCTGTTTCTGACTGATTCATAGAACGAACAACGGCTTTTACCTTACCTAATGCACCGGCATTCATGGATAATTTTGTATATCCCAAACCAACCAATGCCATACTTTCCAACGGATGTGATGCCATTTCTCCACAAACAGAGCAAGGTACTCCAGCTTGATAACACACATCCCTAATATATCGCATCATTTTTAAAAATGATGGGGACAATACATCATACCGTTCCCATATTAAAGAATTACTACGATCGGTTGCAAATAAAAATTGTGACAAATCGTTTGTTCCAATTGAAACAAAATCCACAACCTTAACTAACTCTTCCAACTGGAACAATAACGATGGAACCTCTATCATCGTACCTATTTTGACTTCTATGGGCAACGGATGACCGAGTTCTTTTTCTCGTTTTAACTCTAATTCAAATGTTTTTTTAGCCTCCAAAAACTCTGCAACAGAAGTAATCATCGGAAACATTACATGCAACGATTTACCGGCACATGCCCGAATAAATGAACGCAACTGTCCCCTTAAAATTGCTCGTCTGTCTAATGTAATCCGAATGGAACGCCACCCCATTGCCGGATTTTTTTCCGTTTGATTTTCAAAATAAGGTAATACTTTATCCGAACCGATATCCAGTGTTCTGAATACGACCGGTTTATCTTTCATTTCCAACATAACCCGTTTATAAATATCTGTTTGTTGAACTGTATCTGGTAATCGTTCGGACGAAATAAACGGCAACTCCGTTCGATACAATCCGATACCATCAAACGATGCCCCTCGTGCATTCATAATATCCGACTGCAAACCGGCATTCAAATTTAACGAAACCTCAACCCCGTCTTTTGTAACAGCCGGCAATCCACTTAATTGTGTTAATCGTGCCTGTAATCGCTTTTGAGCTTTTAATCGTACTTCAAATTCATCTTGTACTTCATCAGATGGATTTAAATACAAAAATCCGCTAAATGCATCCAATGCAAGTAAATCCCCGTTTAAAACAAGCGTTGATATATTTTTAATACCTGATATAACCGGAATATTATACGAACGAGCAATAATAACCACATGCATTGTTTGGGAACCTTCTTCCAACACAATACCTTTAATACGGGAAGTATCATAATCCAACAACTCAGCAGGTCCCAAACTTTTGGCAACTAAAATTGTGTTACGAGGTAATTTTTTTGTTTTAACAACCGGTTTACCATGTTGCAAACGCCGAACAATCCGATTAGCCAAATCTTGCAAATCATGAATACGTTCTTTAATATACGTATCTGTAATCAATTCCATCCGCTGAACAATTTCACGGCATACCTTTTGAACTGCCGCCTCTGCCGTTAAGCCATCTTGAACGGCTTTAATCATCTTATTAACCCATCCTTTATCTCGAATAAACATCAGATAGGTTTCCAAAATAGCACTTTGTTCCGAGGATACAGCCGGTTTTACCAATAATTGATTAATTTCTTCTTCAACGGATTGAATGGCCGTTTCCAATCGTTTAACTTCTTTATCCGAATCACTTGCTAATACAGCATTCAAGGCTTCTCGCTTATGCACATATGCCGTTCCCATAGCAATACCGGGGATAAGACGAGTGGCTTCAATTTTTTTTGGCTGATGTCCTGATACAATTTTCTGTTCCAAATTGTTTTTAACCGATTCATATAAAATTTCCGCCATTGCCATAGCAACAACCTGTAATAAATTCATCGTTTCAGGCGGATAAACAAATGTTTTTTTAGTCTGAATACTTAATACACCCAATAAAACATTTTCATAAAGAATCGGCACACCAGCTAATGAATGGTATTTTTTTTCTTCTGTTTCCGGTTTGTAAACAAAACTAGCATGCTCCCATACATTTGCAAATGATTGTGGTTTTCTTTTAAGAGCAATTTCACCGACAAGTCCTTCCCCTATTCGTAAAAAAGTATCATGAATTGCCTTTTCATTTAACCCAACAGAAGCGTATAATTCCAATACATCGCCTGGTCTCATTAAATAACAAGAACAAACATCCACCTTTAATTCAGAAGCAACAGACTGAATAATATAATTAATTTTTCCTTCAACAGATTCTTTGACACGACCAGTTTTACGAACAGACTTTAACAGTTGTTCAAATGGTGAGCGAACAGAAATGTTCTTTCTTTTTCTTTTCACAGTCGGTTGAGGCATACAGACACCTTTTTATTTCACCCAATTTATCTTGTGACAGTTTAGGTTTTCTTTTTTAATTCGTCAAGCAAATTTTGTACAAAGTCGGCTTTTTAAATATTTTAACCATATATTGAATACATCAAAAGAAACGAAACAGTTTAGTTACAATAATAAAAACAATACCAAATAAAAAAACAGCATCAATTTTTTTACTAATTTATAAAAAGAAACAATTGTATGCTTACAATTCATAAAATTAACAACATAGAAAAAAGACAATAAAACTTATTTTATTTCCAGAAAAACAATTAAAAAAAACATCGCCCGTTTTCTTCGATTAAAATTTCAAAAATTCATCAAACTATAAAAAAACACCCCTATACGGCTATAGGGGTGAATTTTGGGGTTTTGATTTACAAATTAGAATCCATAAGTTACACCTGCTTTATAGGAAATACTATCATCACCACCCCAAGCAAGTCCTGCATTTAATAATACATTACCTGCTAAATAATGGTAACCGCCAGCTGCAATAGCCTGCTTATCACGGTAACCACCCATACCCAAAGACAACTGTGTTCTATATCTGCCGGATAAAGGAACCAATGAAGCCAATGCTGCCGTTGAAGCTAATCCTTTGTTCATTTCATCATTAACTTCTTCAATTTTCTTTTC
>JAFZGR010000255.1 GCA_017555325.1 Alphaproteobacteria bacterium
ACTGTATATAAAAAAATCAGAAATGCTATCGCAACTTTAAATATTCCACAAAGTACGCCTATTGCCTTATATTTTGATACGGCTCCAAGTTCAACGACACACATTTTAGGATTGCCATACGGAAGTACAGCAGATCAAGCATATGATGTCGTTTATAATCAACCATACCGTGGATCAGCTGCCGGTGGTACGACATTTTATCACGCATTTTATGATGTTATTAACAGTATATGCACCCCCAATAAAAAAATATTAATTCTTATTTGGACCGATGCAACAATCTTATCATCTTCCTTAACAATTGCTGATATTAGAAATACTTGTCATCCTGAATCCGAATTATATTTAATGTCTAACACAACAAAAACAACAGCTTATTTGGAAAGTATTCATTATAAATTTGGCTCAGAAGAAAAAATGAACTCAAATATACTCAATTACATACAACAACATTATTGCATAAAACAAGAATAAACTTATGTAAAAATTCATATTTTCAAAGAAATCAAAGCTGTTTGATTTATCGTTTTTTCCAATCAACAACAACTCGGGCAAATTCGGTAGATTTTTCTAAATTACTAATAATATGCAATGTATTGTTATCATCTTTCATTTGTGTTTGTACTACAATATTATCCCCTTTTTGTGCCGGATTTTTATACTGTATCTGTAATTTTACAATCCGATTATTCGACAAGTAATTTTCTGGTAATGCATCTAATATCCATGTGGGATAAACGGCATTATTCACATGATGATTTAAATCGATATCGTCTGTTCGGATAATTTGTGCAAATTCAACATCTGCTCTGTCAAGTTCAGGCAATTTCGGAAAAGATGTATCTACTGCCCGTTCTGTAATCAATTCAAAACCTTCCAAATGCTTTACGACCGAAATCGGACGTTTTTTCATCGTATCAATCAGTACCCATTGACTGCTTGCACGTACCAAAACCTCTCCTGTTTGAACATTTATCATTTCAAATTCACGAATAGCTGTCACAGCCGTTGTTTTGGCTGGCCACGTTTTTAATAATACAACATCCCCCCAAGTCGGTAACTTGTCAATTTCAACAGCATAACCACCACCGATCCATCCTAACCCATTTTGAATGCAATACTGATAACCAACACCTAACAAATGAGCATGATTATCTGCCATTGCCTGAAATAAATTAAATAAACTCCTTAAACGTAATTTACCGTATTCATTACATTCATCACTGGTAATTTCAAACTGTTTTTCGTACTTTTTCATCTTTTCCCTTTATTTCTAGATTGCATAACAATGTCACAAATTTGATTAAATTTTTCATTTTGTGCCAATTCTTCAAGCAAAATAGGCAATTTATAGCGCCAATTCGGATATTCTAAATATGTCCCTGGTAAATTAATTTGTTCATCTTGTTCTAAAATATCTTCCAATCGCACCAACAAGAGTTGACTGTTTGTTTCACTTAAAAAACGATAAACATTCGGAATAAACCATTCAGGAACGCTAGTATCACTTGATTTAATTTTAGAAACATCATCTAACATCGGGTAATTTTTTTCTACAAACGTTTTAACAAATAACTCTTTATCTGATTTTCTGGTTTTTCGGTGCATCCGATATTGAGCTTGCGTAATCGTTTTTTGTTGTAAACCTAATTCTAAATCCAACCCTTTCCAAAATGCCGAATACGAAGGTAAATCATGCGTTCCGGTCGCAATCAATGAATGATATGGATAATGTTGGGGTTCAATTAATCTATCCCCTACCCGCTGATAATGTAAAATTTTAAATGACAAGGTTTTAGCTTGCCCCATTTTTTCTGTAAAGCCAAGTGGGGCCGTTCCCAAATCTTCGGCAACAACCAAACAACGATTACGAACACTTTCTAATGCCACAATACCCATTAAGGCCTTAAAATTATATTTTAAATAAGCGCCAGTTGCTTTTTTTACACGCAGATATAATCGTTCCAAACCAAATGCATGATCAATACGAACAGCTCCTGCCCCTTTCATAACTTGACGAATAACATCAATATAAGCTTTATATCCCGTTTGTTCCAAACAATACGGATTAAACGGTGCCAAGGACCAATCTTGTCCATTGCGATTAAAAACATCGGGAGGAGCACCTGTAGTTACCCCTTCCATAAAAACAGATTGATTAGACCAAACTTCTGCACTGTTAGCACAAACCCCAACAGGCAAATCCGTATACAATCCAATATTTAATTTTGATTTTTTAAAGTTTTCAATTAAATCGTTATATTGTTCATTTACCACAAACTGCTGATATCTAATCAAGTCAATCTCCGCTAAATGTGTTTTTATGTATTTCTGTATGATTTCAGTGTGTATATCTTGATGCAAATCATCCCATTGCCACCAAATTGCCGATTTTCCCTGCCGAATAAAATCTGCCCGCAATAATTGAAAAACGGCAAAATACAATAAATTATCGCCCTTTTCCCGACAAAAAGAAATAAAATCTTTTCCTCTTTTAGTGGTTGGCTGATTCATAGTATCAAAATTATCATTCACAAACAGCTGATACAATCGCTTAAAATATTCTTCTTTTAAAGCAGAAACTGCCGTATATTGTACTTGTGAATGATTTTGCAATGACTGAATCCGTTTTGTTAACTCTATCCTGTCTGCTTCAGGCAATTTCTGCATTTCAGGAACTGCCGATACATCAACATACAACGGATTTAAAAACAGACGAGAGGATGCACAGTATGGACTTGCATCTTCCGGTGTATCTGCAAACAATACATTTAACGGATTAACCCCAATTACATCCGCCCCAACCTTTTCAGCAATCGGAATAAATGATTTTAAATCCGAAAAATCGCCAATTCCCCAATTTTTTTGGGAACGCAATGCATACAGTTGCAATGGAAATCCGTAAATATGTTTGCCTTCCTGAGCAAATGACGGTTGATAACAGTGTTGTGGAACAACAATCAAATGTTTGTCAAAACAAGTTCCATCCATTAATTGAAAGTGCATGGAATGGTATCCAAGCGGTGCTTCAAGAAATAAATAAATCCGTCGTTTTTGATAAATCGTCTTATCAAAGTTTTTTTCTGCAATCAACGGCATATCTTTAAAAAAGAAATAACCATCAAAACAAGTTCCATCTTCCCGTTTCAATTGAAATAAGACTCTATCTTGTTCATGCGTTTTGGGCAAACTCATTTCAAAAATAAACGGACCAAGTTGATTATCATATACAACATCGGTCAGGGTTGTTTGATGTAACCATTGTTCTTTTTCATATTTTTCCAATGATTTTAAAACAGCTTTATCCGTTTGAGCCGGATATCCCAAAGCCGTACAAATGGCTCGTTTGGATTTAGTGTCAGCCGTATAAACCATACCGGTACCAAAATCGGTAAATGATAATAATATTCCTAATTTTTCCGATAACTCATTGAGTTTTGCATCATCATACGGCATATATATCCTCCGTTATTCTTCTTCAAAAACCAAAACACTCCAAGCCGGGGCTAAAAATTCATCATGCTCGGCAGTAGTCGATAATGTATCTGTTGTATCTAAAACCAATTTCCAATGATGATTATTTTTTAATATCGGCAATTTGTATTTTATATCTTCATCAAAAGCATTAAAAACAAAATATAACAAATTGTTTTCATTGTATATCAAACAAGAAACGGAACGCACAAAATGTGCCCAATCCTCTGCATTCATTGGTTGAGCATCCGGTCGATACCAAACGCATTTTTCAACATCAAAAAAATAACTGTAATTCATAACGGGATGCGAATGACGGAATTTAATCAAATCTTTTACCAATTTTAACATCCGTTTTCCCTCAGGTTTAATATTTACCCAATTAACCCATGACAAATGATTATCTTGTGCATAAGTATTATTATTTCCTTCCTGAGAAAACAAGACTTCATCTCCACCCCGTATCATCGGTGTACCAAAAGATAAAAGTAAGGTTGCCATTAAGGCTCTTGCCCGTTGCTCCCGATTTTTTAAAATAGCTCTTTTGTTAGTTTTACCTTCAATCCCGCTGTTCCACGAAACATTATGATTTGTTCCATCCATATTGTTTTCACCATTAGCTTCATTATGCTTGTGATTATATGAAACCAAATCATACAATGAAAAACCATCATGTGCCGTAATAAAATTAACAGATTCCCAAGGTTTTCTACCTCGCCGGCGATAAACGTCCGATGAACCGGTTAAACGAAAAGCAAACTCTTTTGCCTGTCCTTCATCGCCTTTCCAAAAACGTCGCATTGTATCCCGAAATTTATCATTCCATTCAGCCCAACCGGGGCGAAATGAACCCACTTGATAACCACCCCACCCTAAATCCCAAGGTTCAGCAATTAACTTTAAGCGTTGCAAGGTTGGATCTTGTTGAACAGTTGCCAAAAAGTCACTGTTAATTGCATATTGATTGTTATTATCCCGAGCAAGTGTTGTCGCTAAATCGAATCTAAATCCGTCAATTTGAACTAAATTTGCCCAATAACGTAATGAATCCATGACTAATTGCAAAACACGTGGATGTCCTAAATTAAAAGAAGCCCCACAACCGGTTGTATCTTCATAATAACGGGGATTATCTTTATTCAAGCGATAATAAACAGCATTATCTATCCCTCGATAACACAAAGTTTGCCCCATTTGATTTCCCTCACCTGTATGATTATAAACCACATCAAGCAACACTTCAACACCAGCTTCGTGAAATACACGAACCATATGCTTCATTTCATTTAAATTTTGACTGGATAAATACGGGGCATGCGGAGCCATAAAAGCAATCGGATCATATCCCCAATAATTGGTTAATCCCTTTTCCTGCAAAAATCCGGAAGTCATAAACGAAGCAATTGGTAATAATTCTATACTCTTCACACCCAATGATTTAATATAGTCAACAGCTGCTTGTGTTCCCATTCCGGCAAAAGTCCCTCTTAATGCCATGTCAATTTCCGGATTACGAGCCGTAAAACCTTTTAAATGAGTTTCATAAATCAGTTCTTCATCCCAAGGGATACATGGTTTGGAAACTTCTTTCCAATCAAATGCATTATCATCCACAATAATGCATTTGGGAACAAATGGGGCTGAATTCCGACGGGAAAAAGATAAATCTGCCTGCGCTGCACCAGCTGTATAGCCCAACATTGCATTATGGGCCATTAATGCCCCTGTCAATTGACGTGCATATGGGTCAATTAATAATTTATTTGGATTAAAACGCATGCCTTGTTCGGGACAATATGGACCATACACCCGATATCCATATCTTTGCCCCGGTTTTAAACCGACGACGTATCCATGAAAAACTTCATCTGTATATTCAGGTAAAACAATGCGTTCTTCTTTTTTTTCCGACACGTCGAACAAGCATAATTCAACTTTGGTCGCATGTGCGGAAAATAATGCAAAATTAACACCTTTTCCATCATATTGTGCGCCA
>JAFZGR010000256.1 GCA_017555325.1 Alphaproteobacteria bacterium
TATCTGATGAACAAGACGGTTATATGCAAAGCCCCGATCTTACTTCGGATGCCCCCGATCAAGAAACAGAGCAAATTATCAATCGGCTAAAAAAAGATCCGTCTCGTGTTTTAAGATATCGTTTATATAAACAATATATTGCTCAGTGAGGAAAAAATGTTCAAAAACATCGCTTTTGTAAGTGTTTTTTTCATTATATTATCCGGTCATACCGCACCACAAATGTCATTATCTGCCAATCAAATAACATATGGGGAACGATTGGAAGTTTCGTTTTCGGATAACAAACCCATTCAAGAAGCACCGGATATGAGTGTTTTGCAAAAAGACTTTATTATTCGGGGACAACAACAATTAGCAAACACCTCTATTATTAATGGAACAAAAACAGAAGAATATCAGCTGATTCTCTCATTGTTTCCCCGACAAACGGGAACGTTTCAAATTGGACCATTTCAATGGCATGGAGAAACATTGCCGGCACAAAAAATTGTTGTTCGGGAAAATGGGGCCCCTAGTACCTCAACGGTACATGTAACGGATTTAACACAACAAGACACTCAACAAAAAACAGTAGAAAATCGCATTTTTAAAGTGGAAGCACTGATTCCAAATGAAAACATTTATACTGGAGAAACTGTTTTATATACGGTTCGTCTATTTGAAAATAGTGGATTATCACAAGCACAAATTCAAACACCCCCAAGTAGTCAATATGCTCTTACCGCCGTTGAAAATGGCGATAAAATGGCTCAAACAACATATCAAAATCAGCCGGTTCGTTTTTACGAGCGACAATTTTTATTAACCCCACAGGAAACTGGTAAAATAACTATTCTTCCGGCTGGTGTTCTCGGACTTGTTCCGGATAAAACGAAACGAAAATTGCCCGGTCACTCTCTGTTTCCGGATGTTTTTGGTCACGATGCCTTTTTTGAGGCAGCATTTGGTCCAACATACAAAGAAGTATATCAGCAATCAAACGCATTACATCTAACAGTGCACGGAAAACCGACAGATTGGAATGGTTGGTGGTTGCCGTCTTCCAAGGTAACATTGACAGAACAGTATAAATTGCCGGCACAGTTAGGAATCGGCACTGCCATTGAACGACAAGTAAAATTACAAGCATTAGGTATCGAATCACACAAATTACCACTTCTTGTACAACCGGCTAATAATCACATTAAATCCTATGCCAATCCGGATAAGCGGTCTAATATGATTACATCAGAGGGAATTGTTGGAACAGAAGAGATTACGTTTATTATTGTTCCATCCGTTACCGGTGAAATCCGAATACCAGCTATTCAAGTCGTTTGGTTCAACACGCACACAAAACAACGGGAAATTACAGAATTACCTGAACGCATATTCTATATTCCCACTATTGCAAACAATTCGATAACAGCACAACCAAACAATCCTTCTCAATCTGAGCAAATCAATGCCCCGACAAAAGAAGAACCGAACACAATCGTTTCATCCGATATCCCTAACAATACGATTCAGTCGATATATCTATGGTCTGGTGGTGTTATTATTTTTATAACGGGAATGGGACTTTATTTTCTGTCAAAAATAAAACGGAGAAAAAAAACAATCAACATAAAACATAAAAAAACATTATTAACAGAAACGCAAAAACCGTCTAAAAAACGAACCAAGAAAAAGCCTTTACCGGATTTATATCCCTTTTAACAAAAATAATAAAAAAATGCTTGACTTTCATTTAAAAATCATATATAACTGTCATCAGTTTAGTTTATTTTAAGAAAGGGATTATACCATGACAAAAAAATGTGTCGTCACGGGAAAAGGTGTTCAGACAGGAAATAATGTAAGTAAATCAAACCGTAAAACACGTCGTCGTTTTATGCCGAATTTACAAAATGTTGCTATTTACAGCGAAATTTTAGGTCAACAAATCAATTTACGAATCAGCTCACATGGTTTACGTACAATTGAAAAAAATGGTGGTTTAGATTTATATTTATTAAATACACCGGTTTCAAAATTAACAGCAGAATGCAAAGAATTGCGTGATCGTGTTTCCGGTGCAAAAGCAAAAAAAGGCTTATAAGAATAAAAACAGAATACGTAAGAAAAACCGTTTTTAAAAGCGGTTTTTTTTGTATTTAATCCCCTACCACCCAAACCGGCAGATTCCTTTTTTCCAAAAAATCACCAGTCTAACTGGTATTTTTTATATCAAGGTTCTTTCAACACAAATAATGAGAGAATATGTATTGGAGAGCGAGCTGTATTCAATAAATTAAACGGGCAAAAAATTTTGACTAGACAGAAAATGATATCTTGCAACTTGGGTCAAACAAACACAATCTATCCGATTTTTAGAAGTAATCAAAAAAATAATAGCTCTTTTTTTCAAAAGATAACAATATATACAAAATCAACTTATATAAAAAACGCTCCCCTTCTTAATAAAAAGAAAGGGAGAAAAAATAACAAATATTTATTTAATTTTGTCTGACATTACTCAACTGTGTTTCTTGTAGAACGATATTTTGAACAACCGTATTCTCATTATGCGAAACAATCGTACTTTGTATAAGTGTTTTTTCTGTATTATTTGTAATAATATTAAAATGATTTTCTAGAGGCATAACAGCAATATACCGCATAGAATCCGTCACAATAACAAACGGATTCCAAGGATTATTATCATCCAAGACAACACTTGATGGTAATGGTAAAACAGAAATACCTGTTTTATTATTTAATGCTGATTGTAATGCTAACGGTGTTTTTCCGAATGCAGCATCACTTGTTCCATCCATTCCCCATTGATGATAATTTTCTAAAAGTTGATTTTTTTCTTTATCTGAAAAAGCAATAAAAACAGCTTCGGATTTTGCCAAAACAAATTGAGCATACGATGGGGTATCGACACCGGTAGCCATGATAACAGATATTTTATTATAACCATCTAATTCAGAAATAGCTTTTAATGAAGCATAATCTTGATCCGGAGTTGCTTTTGCCGAATTTAAAGAATCCGTAGTACTTAAATACAATGAATCGCCACCGGTATCTACAGAAATAATATTATCTGCTCCTCCCGCATGTTGAATTGCTGCCCGTATTTTTTGTCCCAACAAACCATCTTGTTTATCCAGAACAACATAAACAGGAATAGTCGTACCAGCAACCAAATTTTCCATAAAACGACCACTTGCTGTTGTTTCCGGTAAAACTTTATACACTCCGGAAACAATTTCTCCTCCGTGATTCATAATTTCCCTATTAACACCAACTTCTTTTGTGTGTTTTCCCTGTGATTGTGTTTTTTGTGTTCTGACAGAAATAATACAAGCCGCCGCATCAGGATTAAAAAAAGCAATTTGCCCTGCTTGTACGCAATCAGATCCGCCACCAATTCCGATATACGCCGTTTTACCTTGTGGTAAAATATCGCATATTGATTTATTTTGTATAAACTGATGTGTATTAATTTGTGTTGCCCCTTTTAAATAAGCACTTCCAAATTTTTTATCCAAATTAACCTGAATATCTATTAAATTATCATCCAATACATCGGCATTTTGTAATACTTGTTTGGCTAAATCGTTAATATCAATGGTTATAACGCCGGTTAAATTTTGTTTTCTGACGGCAATACGGGTGGCATTATAAATTTGAGCCAATGCCGTAAAGGCTTTCTGATATGCTTTATATAAGTTTTGTTTTTTTACAATGTTATCAGCTGTTGCCGGCAATCTTCCTAAGTAATGCTTTTTTATATTATCAATAAATGCCGGAGCATAATAAATAAGAATAGCCGGTGTATAACTCAACCCCGTTTCATTTAATTCCTTTTGTAATATTTGTTGAACATTATCCGGTAAATTATCAAAAACTTCTTGCAGCAAATCACCATCACTTATCTGAAAACAACGAGAAAGAGCCGCTAACCGACTTAATGCAAATCCTTTTTTTGTATGGGAATCAAACCCAACTAAATTACCGCGTATATGCACATAATGATTATATGAATTTGAAAATGGTTCTGTCATCAATGATTTAATAGCCAAATCATAACCGCAATAAACTGGTTCGCTCATAACCAATGAGCCATTGTTTTTAATGTGCCCTGCAGCTCCGGCAATATCATAAAAAGCATGTAAAATATATAAATCACGGGCTTTTTTTGTAATTGCCTGAATTTTAGGTAAATCAGCCGGCGTATTTTCACATTGGGCAAATTGACCTAAATTAAAGGCTGTATTCAACCCCTCATGAATAATGGATTTTTGTATATCTGATAAGTTTTGAAATCCGACAAACAATTCAGGCTTTTTATTTAATAATGTTGCTAATATGGCATCATGATCGGCATCAAGGTTCTTTGTTAAATCTTGGTAAGCTTCTCGCATCATATATGTTTTACCTAAGTCATTACACATAATCATATAAATTGCTGTTTCTAAGTCATCTGAGGATTGAATAATGTTTAATGTAAAATTTCGGAGAGATTCAAATGATTTTAAAGATAATTTACTATGAGGATTTTGACAGGCTATAAACTGGTTATAATCATTTGTTAGAACATATTTTAAGCAAAGCAACGCAACAGCCGCCCGTTCATATTCAACATGGTCATATAGTGAATCCGTTTCAAAAACTGCCGCAGTTAAACTACCGGAAGACTGTGCTTGTCCTGCCGAAGCTGTTGTTTTATTTCCCTGTATGGTGTATTGAATTTCCGGATATTTTTTCAATACTGATTTTAAAAATGATGTATCATCCAATTGCAAAAGTTCAAACATGTATCCTCCATTCATATAACAAACAACGCTAATCGACAAATATAAGTGTAACAAAAGAGATGTACAATTACAACACTTTTTTATGTTTTTAAAATTTTGAACAACCAATTTAATGAAAATAATAATTTCTAATTTTCTTAAAAATCCGATTTGGCCAATTTGAAGTAAAAACAGGCGCCTTTTTTATATTAAACACAAAACCATTCATACAAACAATTAACACAAATGTTTCAGTCATTCGAGTTTACAACAAATAAAAATTACATTAGATTATCACCGACAAATATTTTTTACATAAAAAACTATCTAATTTTATACAGAATCATTCAAAAATAATAATTAAACATATTTTAAACAAAGACATTTTTACCGCATATGACGGTATCATGTATTGATAATTTTTTTTAATCTGCAATTCTTGTACTTATAATTAAAAATATTAACACAAACAAAATCTTCGGCTCTTTCTCATCACAACAAAAAAGTCAAGCTAAATTACCCGCCTCTATCCCTTAAATATCTATTTTTTATTCAAAACAATAAATTCATTCACCGAACAAAAACTTTATTGACCTTACGGCTACATAAGATTCTCTGTATCTGCCAACCCATATAGACAATCCTATACCTGATATCATACAATTATACCGCCATATACTGGCGGTATAGTATCAATTTCATTCGGTTATTTTTAATTTTTATTATCATCTATCGGACGATTACGAAAATAATCGTTAGAAGACATCGTCACATTTAATATATCCCCCAAATGACGATCTTTATTAAACAATGCAAATGCATTCACATCTTTAGGGAAACATTTACCGCCATATCCAAACTTACCATCCGGACCTGGAACGTGCGTATGTGTCGGACTCAAATAACCACTTAATAAAAAGCCTTCCCGAACCCGATTATATTCTGCTCCCATTTGTGAACATAATTCATGCACACCATTAAAGTATGTAACAGCCAATGCACCAAAAACATTATGTGCATATTTACAAATTTCTGCCTCAACATTGCTCATATAAATTTTCTTCTTTGATTTAAAGATTTCGTCCAATAAATCACGAGCCCCTGTAATAACAATATCTTGA
>JAFZGR010000257.1 GCA_017555325.1 Alphaproteobacteria bacterium
TAATTCCCGATGTTGAAGAAATTCCGGAATGGATTCAACCGGATTCGACAAATCCGTACATGAAAGGCGATAAAGTAACGCATAACGGCAAAACATGGGAATCATTAGTTGACGGCAATGTTTGGGAGCCGGGAACAGTAGGAACGGAAACACTTTGGAAAGAAATTCAATAAATACATTTAATAAAAAGGATTGCAAAATGCAATCCTTTTTTTGATAGGAGGAGAAAAAATGGCAAAAATTAAATGGGTATTATCTATCATTATGGGGTTGATTTCAACATTTATTGATCAATACGGAATTTTGATTATTTTAGTAGGCGTTGCAATTGTGTTTGATTTAATAACCGCATTGATAAGAGTAAAAGCGAGCGACGATGATGTTTGGAGTTCTGAAAAATGCAGCAAAGGTTTATTGAAAAAATTGGCGTTGCTTGTTGGTATGTCTTTTGGTTTCTTCCTTGATTTATTCATTCCGCATGTTCTTTCCTATATGAGCATTGCACTTCCCTTTCCAATGCCTTTCGGAATGATTATTTCTTTCTATATTGTTTTGAATGAATCAATTTCAGTTTGCGAAAATTTATATGCTACAAATCCGGAAATCATGCCTAAATGGATTGTAAACCTTTTAACTAATATCAAAGATCGCCTTGAAAATGATGCAGAATTGACAAATGAGGATTCAAAACATGAGTAATTTGAATTTTATAGAACAAATAGCGACATACGTTGCAAAATATGCGCCAAAATATAATATTTGCGTACATAGTCCGATCATTGCGCAAGCAATTCTTGAATCTGCATCCGGAACTTCGGAACTTGCACAAGAAAACGTTAATAATTTCTTCGGCTTGAATTGGCGTGAAAATCGTTGCCCAACATCAAACGGATATTATATCAAAGTAGGATCCGAACAAAACGCCGATGGAAGCTATACTTCAAGCGTGATGAAATGGTTTCGTTTCCCGGATATGGAAGCAGGCGTTCAAGGATATTTTGATTTCATAAACAACGCCAATTATTCAAAATTAAAAGGCGTTACAGAACCGCGCAAATATCTTGAATATATCAAGGATGCAGGATATGCAACATCATTGAAATACGTTGATAATCTTATGAATGTGATTCAGAAGTACGAATTAACAAAGTATGATCCGAAAAAAAGTGAAAATGCGGAGGTTATAGCAATGAAAAAGGTATTTTTAAGCGCAGGGCATGGCGGCAGCGATCCGGGCGCGGTTGCTAATGGTTTAAAAGAAAAGGATATTAATTTGCAAACAATGCTTGCATGCAAAGAAGTTCTTGAAAAGAATAATATTATTGTCATTTGTTCAAGAATTGCGGATGAATACGATCCGGTGCAAGAAGAAGTTAAAGAAGCAAATAATTCCGGTTGCGATTTAGCTGTTTCCTTTCATGTAAATGGGGGCGGCGGCGATGGATTTGAAGCGTTTTGCAATCTAAAAAATACGGATGCGGTTAATCTTGCAAAACTTGCGGAAAAACACATCAAAACATTAGGGCAAAACAGCAGAGGAATAAAAGACGGAATGCGGTTGTATTTTATTAAAAATACAAAAAATACTTCCGTATTATTTGAATCATTCTTTCTTGATAATGTCGAAGATAAGAAAATCGGAGATACAATCGAAGA
>JAFZGR010000258.1 GCA_017555325.1 Alphaproteobacteria bacterium
TATATCATATTTGTTTCAAAATGATATTGAAGGTTTTATGAATAAATTATCAATTATGGGAAAGGGTAAATAACATGGGATTTAATTGTGGAATTGTCGGTTTGCCAAACGTGGGAAAATCAACATTATTTAATGCCTTAACATCAACAGTACAGGCACAGGCTGCCAATTATCCTTTCTGTACCATTGAACCGAATGTCGGTCGGGTTGCCGTACCGGATGCTCGGTTAGAAGTTTTACAAAAAATCGATAATGCACAAAAAATCATTCCGACACAATTAGAATTTGTGGATATTGCCGGTTTGGTTCGGGGAGCTTCCCGTGGCGAAGGATTAGGAAATCAATTCTTGGCAAATATTCGGGAAGTTGATGCCATTGTCCATGTTTTGCGATGTTTTGAAGATTCTAATATTGTCCATGTAGAAGGAAATATCAACCCCACACGTGATGCCGAAACAGTTGAAACAGAATTAATGCTCGCTGATTTGGAAAGCATGGAAAAAAGAATTATTCCCATTCAAAAAAAAGCACAAACAGGCGATAAAGAATCTAAACAATGGCTTGCTGTCATGCAACCGGTATTAGATTTATTACGAGAAGGAAAACCTGCACGTTTAGCTCGTCCGACAGATGCCGAACAGCTCAAATTATTTAAACAATTATTTTTATTAACCGGAAAACCTGTTTTATATGTCTGTAATGTTGATGAAGGCTCTACCGCAACAGGCAATGAATATTCCGAACAGGTTTTTGCCATGGCAAAAGAACAAGGCAATTCGGCTGTTATTATTTCGGCAGCCATTGAAGCAGAAGTTGCTCAATTAACGGATGAAGCCGAACAAAAAGAATTTTTGGACACCTTGGGCTTGACAGAGACTGGTTTAAACCGCATTATAAAAGCAGGGTATCAGTTGTTGGGATTAGAAACGTTTTTCACAACCGGTCCAAAAGAAACACATGCGTGGACAATGCAACGGGGTATGACTGCCCCACAGGCAGCAGGCATTATTCACTCGGACTTTGAACGAGGATTTATTCGAGCGGAAGTTATATCGTACAATGATTACGTTTCTTTTAACGGCGAAACAGGAGCCCGAGAAAACGGAAAACTACGGCAGGAAGGCAAAACTTACACCATGCAAGATGGCGATGTTGTTCATTTCTTGTTCAACGTGTAAGGCGTGAAAAATTCCTGTCTAACGAAAGGCAGGAATAAAAATGAAAAAAATAGATTGGCGTCCGCAAATGGAATTATCGTATCCACCATTGGATGACGAACATAAACGTTTTTTACATGTTGTCAATGTGGCACAAGAAATTGCTGAAAAAGGCTTTTTAAATGAAATGGATGCCATTTATGAAAAATGTTACGAGTATGCTCGTACACATTTTCCAAACGAAGAAGATGTTATGGAACGCATATCCTTTCCGGATTTAGAATCACATATCAAGAGTCATCAAAAGTTTATTTCAAATATATCCGAATTACGCCAATCGTTTCATCACACAAACGACGATGCTATTCGTCAAAAAATTGCATTACAAACAGCCAATTTTTTAAGCACTTGGTTTTTAGGTCATATTTTAGGACGAGATAAAGTCTATAAGCCGTATTTAGTCCGATTACGCAATTTGCCACCCCGTATGAATTATGATTCGTAAAATTTTTCGTTACAATTGTACTTAATTTGTTATCAAAACGAATGTAACAACGATAAGTGCTTATATATTTTTACGAATTTTGTTTAATTTATAGTCTGTTTTGGTTCTTCTTTCAGCATTATTTACTACATAAGGCGAAACCACCGGCAGTTCGAGAGGTAGTGTCCGTAAGCACCGCCCCCGTACTAAGAAGAAACCGATAGGCGCCAGAGTTACTACTTGGTGTTGCCGTCCATGCATATACGTGACCTTGAGACGGTACATATAAATTCGGACATTGCTTTGTCATATCACAGTTTGATTCATCACGGCATTCACATTCTTCCATCTGCATCAATTTCATCCCAATCGCATCACACCAAGCATGCGCACTCCACCAGTTCAGTGTGATTACCGATCGACAATATGTTCCGTGATCGTTACCCTCGAATTCTACTCCTGCTCCACCCGCACAACTAGCCGATTCGGCATTCATCGGAAGTATCATCAATGTCCCCATCATTCCCATTATCATTGCTCTTTTCATCTGTTTCATATTCTTTCTCCTTTGCTTTTGGTTGATTTTTAAATTATTCTGCTGGTTTCGGACACGTTGTGTTCTGTTCATCCCATAATGCACATGCCCCATATACTCTGCCGGTTATATCGGCACCCGCTGCCGTACAAGAAATATCTTTCCACTGTAAGTTGCAGTACATTTTAGGCGGACATTTCTTTTCGGCTTTAAAAATGCGATTCGGGCCCGTTATTTGCTCAAAATACGGGGTCACGTTAAATGTTGTTAATATTTGACATTTACCATACAATACACCACTTGCTCCTGCTCCGGCACTTGGAACTGTTTCTCCCTTTTCCCATGATGATTTCGTCCAGTTTAATGCACAATATTGTGTTGAATTCCGACATTTCATTTTTGGATAAACTAAACTCGCCCCCTCACTAAACATGATTATCGGATTCGTATCGTGTGTTGTTAGCATTTGACATTTACCATATAGAGTTCCTGTCACTCCGGCACTTGCTGTCGGTAATGGATCGCCTTTCTTCCATGACGACTTCGTCCAGTTTAAGGCACAATAATGCTTCGGATTTGTGCATTTGACAGAACTGCTCACAACACCTGTAGCACTGACCATATAGCTACAATCTGTTTCAGATTTCTCTATCACTTCCGATATCCCGACATAATAA
>JAFZGR010000259.1 GCA_017555325.1 Alphaproteobacteria bacterium
CGTTCTTATCGTTCACCTGAACCGTACAAAGGCAAAGGGGTTAAGTATGAAAACGAAACCATTTTGCGTAAAGTCGGTAAGAAGAAATAAGGGATAGTAAAATGAAAGTAATTAATAAACATGATCGTCGTAAAGCCCGTGTTCGTTATTCTTTGAAGACGAAAGCTGGCAATCGTTTAAGATTATCCGTTTATCGTTCCGAAAAGAACATTTACGCTCAAATCATTGACGATAAAAAAGGCGTGACATTGGTTTCCGCTTCTTCAAAAGATGCTGAAATCACAGCCAAAGGTTCAACGGTTGCGGCTGCAAAAGCTGTCGGTACATTGGTTGCCGAACGGGCTATTAAAGCCGGATTGAAAGAAGTCGTATTCGATCGTAGCGGTTATTTATACCACGGTCGGGTGAAAGCAATTGCAGATGCAGCTCGTGAAGCTGGATTATCATTCTAGGAGAACAAAATGGCTGAAAATGAAATTCAAGAAAAGAAACAACGCCGTCCGCGTAAAGAACGTGATGATGTCAAAATGGACAGAATCGCTGATGAATTTACAGACCGTGTTGTTCATGTAAACCGTGTTTCAAAAACGGTTAAAGGCGGTAAAAGATTCGCATTTGCTGCTTTGGTTGTTGTCGGTGACCAAAAAGGTCGTGTCGGTTTTGCTCACGCAAAAGCGAAAGAAGTTCCTGATGCAATCAAAAAAGCAACAGAATTAGCTCGTCGTAATATTATGCGTGTTCCATTGCGTGAAGGTCGTACATTGCACCATGATGTTATCGGTCATTTTGGTGCCGGTTGTGTGACTTTAAGAACAGCACCTGCTGGTACTGGTATCATTGCCGGCGGTCCGATGCGTGCTATTTTTGAAGCAATGGGGATTCAGGACGTTGTTGCAAAATGCACAGGTTCTTCCAATCCGCACAATATGGTTCGTGCGACATTTGACGCTTTGACATCAATGAATTCACCTCGTGTTATTGCTGCTAAACGTGGTAAAAAAGTAGGTGACATTGTTTCACGTCGTGATGGCGCGGTTGCTAACGCAGAATAAGGATAGAAGCTATGAAATTAAATCAAATTCGCGATAACAAAGGTGCCCGTAAACAATCTATGCGTGTTTCCCGTGGTGTTGGCTCTGGGAAAGGTCGTACGGGCGGACGTGGTTTCAAAGGACAAAAATCCCGCACAGGCGTAAGTATTAAAGGCTTTGAAGGCGGACAAATGCCGGTTTACCGTCGTTTACCGAAACGTGGTTTTAACAATGCATTTAGATTGTCTTTTGTCGAAATCAATTTGGGAACAATTCAAAAAGCAATTGATGCCAATGTTTTGGATGCTGCACAAGAAATCAATGGCATTTCTTTAATGGAAGCCGGTTTGATTAAGCATGTTAAAGATGGTGTTCGTTTACTCGGCACAGGTACATTAACAAGCAAAGCAACCATTCGTGTTGCAGGTGCTTCCAAAGCTGCACAAGCTGCTGTTGAAAAAGTCGGCGGTCAGTTGATTTTGGAACCAAAAAAAGCGACTGTTCTTGAAAAAGGTGTTAAAACATCTAAAAAAGAACCAAAAAAAGTCGTAAAAAAAAGTAAATAAGCAAATTTAAAATAAGGGAGTAAATAACAATGGCATCGTTATCTGATAAGTTAACATCAAGAATGGATTTTTCAGCTTTTTCTAAAGCGAAGGATTTACAAAAGCGGTTGTTATTTACTCTGTTTGCTTTGATTGTATTCCGTTTGGGAACGTATATTCCGTTCCCCGGAATTAATCCATCATTCTTAACAGAATTTTTCTCTGAAAATTCCGGTGGTTTACTTGGAATGTTCAATGCCTTTACGGGAGGTGCTTTGTCCCGTATGTCTATTTTGGCATTAAATATTATGCCGTATATTTCTGCATCTATTATTGTGCAGTTAGCTGCCAGTGTGATTCCTTCTTTGATGGCGTTAAAGAAAGAAGGTGAATCTGGAATGCGGAAAATTAATCAATATACACGCTATTTAACAGTTTTGATTACAGTTGTTCAAGCCTTTTTTATGGCAAAAGCATTGGAAAGTGCCGGTGCCGTTATTATGCCGTCTTATGGTATGTTTGAGCTGTCCACAGTTGTGTCGTTGCTCGGCGGAACAATGTTTGTCGTTTGGTTGGGCGAGCAAATTACTGCCCGTGGGGTCGGAAATGGGGCATCTTTGATTATTATGACCGGTATTGTTGCTGGTATCCCCGGTGCATTGGCTCGTATTTTAGAAGAAAATAAAACAGGTGCTATGTCTACAATGACATTGTTGTTGTTGTTGGCAATGACGTTTGCAATTATCTATATCGTTGTTTTTGTGGAAATGGCTCAACGACGTATTCCGGTACAATATCCGAAACGTCAAATGGGCAATCGGATGATGCAAGGAGCAAATTCTCATTTGCCGTTAAAAATTAATCCGACAGGTGTTATGCCTCCGATTTTTGCCAGTGCCATTTTAGCTATTCCGGTTGCTATTGTTCAATTTACATCTAAAACAAATACATCGGACTGGTTGGCCAATTTAGCTGTTTTATTAACGCCGGGACAATGGTTATACATCGGATTATTTGCATTTTTGATTATGTTTTTTACATTCTTTTATACAGGTATTCAGTCTAATCCGGCCGAAACAGCCGAAAATCTGAAAAAACAAGGTGGATTTATTGCGGGTATTCGTCCGGGTAAAAATACAGCTGAATATTTGGATTATGTAATTACTCGATTGACTTTATTAGGGGCTGTTTACTTAACGTTATTATGTATTTTGCCTGAATTTTTGATTGCAACATGGGGTGTTCCGTTCTTTTTGGGAGGCACAACGTTGTTGATTGTTGTTTCCGTTATTATGGATACAATGACACAAATTCAATCTCATATGATTGCACATCAATATGAAGGATTGATTAAAAAAGCACGGTTGAAAGGTCGTTTATAAGGAATAACCGTTCAAGGTGGAATAAACAGGTAAAATAAAAGAAGGAAGTTTATCAAATGCCGGAAGAAATGAAAAGAAATATTGTGTTGATGGGCGCTCCGGGGAGTGGCAAAGGGACACAAGGAGCCATTTTGTCGGAGAAATTGGGTATTAAGGCTTTTTCTATGGGCGATATCTTACGCAATGTGGCAACCGGTGAAACAAAAGAAGCTAAAAAAGTAAAAGCTTTAATTGACAAAGGAAATATGGTTCCGGATAAATTGGCAATTCGTTTAATGGAACAAGAGTTGTTTAAACCGGAAAATCAAAAAGGATTTATTTTAGACGGATTTCCACGGGAATTATCACAGGCAAAAGCCTTGGATAAGGCCTTAAACAGTCGGAAATACGCAAAATTACACATGGATATTGATCTGGTTCTGTTGTTACAGGTACCGGATGATTATGTGATCGAACGCATTATCGGACGCTATCAATGTGCGAAATGTAAAAGTTTGTATCACGAAAAGTATAAACACCCGCAGGTATTCGGTATATGTGATGAATGCGGGGGTAAAGAATTTACACGGCGGGCTGACGATACCTATGAAACGGTTGTATCTAGACTGCGGACGTTTCGTCGTGTGACGGCTCCGGTTATACCTTACTACGAAATGAAGGGGCTCTTAGTGTGCGTTGATGGGACGGGACCTATTGACGTTGTGAGTGAAAAGATAAGAAAAATAGTCGGCTATTGATTTTAGGGCTTGACATTCTAGGCGAATTATAGTATAATTCCCACTCGTTTAGGTGTCTTGTTTGCAAACGCAAGATAAGATAGTCGTTGTTTTTTAATGAGAAAATGGAGATAGTACCTTGGCACGTATTGCAGGTGTAAACATTCCAACCTCCAAAATTGTCGTTATCGGTTTAACGTATATTTATGGTATTGGTCGGAAAAAAGCTGAAGAAATTTGCAGCACATTAAATATTGACTCACACAAACGTGTGAATGAATTAACAGATGAAGAAACATTGAAAATCCGCGAATTGATTGACAATTCGTATCGGGTTGAAGGTGATTTGCGTCGTGAAGTATCCTTAAACATCAAACGCTTGATGGACTTAGGTTGTTATCGTGGTTTACGTCACCGGAAGGGTTTGCCGGTTCGTGGACAACGGACACACACAAATGCGCGGACACGCAAAGGTAAAGCCGTTGCGATTGCCGGTAAGAAAAAAGTGACTAAGTAGGAAAGGATAACACTGATGGCAGAAAAAAAAGTCGCAGCGCGTACAAAAAATCGCGATAGAAAAAACATTACAGTGGGTGTTGCTCACGTAAATTCAACATTTAACAACACAATGGTAACCATTACAGATGTACAAGGAAATGCTATTTCTTGGTCTTCTGCTGGTTTAAAAGGTTTTAAAGGTTCCCGTAAATCAACACCGTATGCCGCTCAGATTGCAGCTGATGATGCTGCTCGCAAAGCAATGGAACACGGTTTAAAAACAATTGATGTTTTGGTAACGGGTCCGGGTTCAGGTCGTGAATCTGCTTTGCGTGCATTCCAAGCAGCTGGATTGGTGATTACATCTATTAAAGATATCACTTCCATTCCGCACAATGGATGCCGTGCACGTAAACGTCGTCGCGTCTAATCAGATGCATGCTTGTAAGGGGTAATCGATTGATTATCCCCCTCTTTAACCAAAAAAATAAGGGAGCCTTATTATGATACAAAAGAATTGGCAGGACTTGATTAAACCATCAACATTATCGGTTTCTCAATCTGTTCCCGGATACAAAGCAACAATGGTTATTGAACCGTTGGAACGCGGATTCGGTACAACGTTGGGAAATGCATTACGTCGTATTTTGTTGTCGTCTTTACAAGGTGGCGCTGTTACGGCTATTAAAATTGACGGTGTGTTGCATGAGTTTTCATCCATCCCGGGTGTCCGTGAAGATGTGACGGAAATTATTTTAAACATTAAGGGATTGGCTTTAAAAGTTGATTCAGAATTGCAACAACGCATTTATTTAAATGCAACCGGTCCGGCTGTTGTGACTGCCGCTCAAATTACAACAAATCAAAGTGTTGAAGTGATGAATCCGGATTTAGTTATCTGTACATTGGATGCTGGTGCTTCAATTAATATTGAAATGACTGTTTCAACTGGTAAAGGTTATGTAACGGCAGCAGCTAACCGTCCGGAAGATTGTCCGATTGGTTTAATTCCGATTGATTCAATTTATTCTCCGGTTAAATCTGTTGTGTACAAAGTGGTTAATGCTCGTGTTGGTCAACAAACTGACTATGATAAATTGCATTTAACAGTTGAAACAAATGGTGTTGTTTCACCGGAGGATGCTGTTGCCTTGGCTGCACGCATTATGCAAGAACAGTTAAAAGCTTTCATCAATTTTGAAGAACCGGAAGAAGCAACTTTGGAAGACAAAATTGCAGAATTACCGTTCAACAAAAACTTATTGTTAAAAGTTGATGAATTAGAATTATCGGTTCGTTCCGCAAACTGTTTGAAAAATGATAATATCATCTATATTGGTGATTTAGTTCAAAAAACAGAAGGTGAAATGTTACGCACACCGAATTTTGGTCGTAAGTCTTTGAATGAAATCAAAGAATTATTGAATGAAATGGATTTGCATTTAGGTATGCAGGTTGAAGGGTGGCCACCAGAAGATTTAGAAGTTTTGTCAGCAACAATAGATTCTGACAACTAAGGAAAACCGCCGGAGATGGTCTCCGGCGTCCATCCTTTGCATTGCTTGAGTAAGGGAGTGTGGAAGGAATGGCTATGTATTATCGACTTTGCGTGTCAAGGTCAAGAAAAATGAAAGGAAAGAACAATGCGTCACGGATTTAAAAAAAGAACGCTGAATAAAAAAATAGCACACCGTCGTTCCATGTTTGCAAATATGGCGGTTTCACTCATTAAACACGAACAAATCAAAACAACATTGCCGAAAGCAAAAGAATTGCGTCCGATTGTTGAAAAACTTATTACAAAAGGAAAAACAAACACACTGCACGTCCGTCGTCAGTTGCTTTCTTTCTTGCGTGATGAAGCAATGACAGAAAAATTATTGTCTGTTGTTTCTCCTCGGTATCAATCTCGTCCAGGTGGATATATTCGTGTTTTAAAAGCCGGTTTCCGTTTTGGTGATTGTGCTCCGATGGCTATCGTTGAATTGGTTGACAGAGATGTGACAGCTAAAGGTAAAGATTCTGGTCAAGTTGTTGAAGTTGAAGCAGAAGCTCCGGTTGCTGAAAAAGCAAAAGCCGTTGAAACAGCTGAAAAACCGAAAAAAACACGCAAAACAGCTGCTAAAAAAGCTGAATAAATTTGTTTTATACAATGAAAAAGACTGCTAAAAAGCAGTCTTTTTTTTTATGGTGTTGAATGTATCCCTATCTGAGGGGAGGCAGGTAGAAGTAGATAATCGAGCTTAACCAATAGATATATGAAGTTATAGAGATAGACAAACTTGTTTAAAAAAATAATATTCCTGAGAGAGTAGGGGTAATTCAGAGCTTTGCAAGTAATTCTATCCAGTTGCAGAGATTGAAGCTTCTGTGTTTACGAGCGAAGTTTAAAAGAGTTAATATTCGGTCTGTTAGGTTGATTTATGTGGAGAGCTTTCTTTATTGACTGGTAAATACCTGCCTATCCTCAAAAAAAGGGACGTATCAATGCAACATTTTTTTTCACTTTTTAGAATTTTTTTTGATTTTGATTAAATAATTCAACTCAAACAACAATCTTTCATTTTCTTAAAAATCCGATTTTGTCGATTCGAAGCGGGAAAAAAAGGTCCCTTTTATTACACTCACTTTATGAATGTAAGTTTATAAAAGGAGCAAGAGATGAAAATTAAATTCAATGAAATTGGGCGTTCAATGGTAGAAATGCTGGGTGTTTTGGCAATTATCGGCGTTTTATCCGTTGCCGGTGTCGGTACGTATCAATATGCTTTAACCGCCTATCAAGTCGGTAAAGTGCAGGATGTTCTCGGAAAAGCCAAAACATTGGCACAAACGGATTCTCGGGCTTCTCATGCATTAGAAGTCAATCGGTTTTTAAAATCAGCCCTTCCCGAATACACGCCGGATGATAAAAAATCTATGGTCAAACTCGTTGACGGAAATTATCAGGTAACGACATTTAAGGTAGTTTATAAAGTTTGTGAAAAACTCCTGCAAAGGGAAAGCATTTTAAATGACATGGGTATTTCTGTTTTAACAAGAACATGTGGAAACACAAACAGCAAAACAAGTGTGGTGTTTTCCTTTAATGCAACACCTACATTTGAATCCGGTTCTCACTTTGGAGGCGGAAGTAGTGACGGAACAGGAATGGATAACCCCCACATTGAACCGCAATCCTGTCTGGATAAGATGGTATGGCGGCAAAAAGATGACGGGACATATGGCTGTGTTTGTCGGCATGAATATGAATTTGGAGATAATTGCGAACGGTGTTATCCACCCAAAATATGGCGAGCGGATATTGAGGCGTGTACGTGTGATGAACCGAATGGTTTTTGGGAAGATGCCGGAACGTGTGTTAATAACTGTCTGTCATCAGAGGAAACAACAACCACGCAAGAATATTCTTTTGAATTTATTACAGAGCATTTTCTGTGGGTATGGCCTCGGGTAGAAGAGCACAATTTAATTATTGATTGGATAGATACGTGGGATGGTGTTAATGCTCCGCAAGGCGGAAAGTCCCCCATTCCTCTAAGAACGCCATTAGAGGGATCTCGGCATAATTATGGAAATACGACTGGCTCAAAAGGTATTAAATGTGATAAATATGTTATGAGTGATTTATGGTCCGGTTCAGCGGATAGGCATTTTGGAATTTCTATTCCGTTTGAGGATGTTTTGGAAAGCCAAGATACATTTGAATTGAAAGAAATTATGATTAATCAGATTTCAGGAACAGGATGTGTGACAAATACCAATATTCTTGCGCCTGCAAATCAATATACACTTTTGACATATTGTCCTGTTGATGGTTCACATAAGGGAATAGTGCAACTCAAAGCAACGGCAGAATATACGGTTTACAGTTGTCCGTTAGAAGGGTTTACATGTGATTCTGATCATAAATGCATTAAGCAGTAAGATTATATTAATGTTATAGATGAAATAATATAAAAAAGACTTGTATTGTTGAAATGCAGGTCTTTTTTTGCAATTAGATAAAAAACTTAAACCTGTTTTACCCAAAATTTTGGATTGAAAGTGGTAAACAAGACAATAAAGAATAACAACAATATTGATAGTGCAAAGGGTATTTTGGTTGATATCTGCAAAAAAAGGGACGTATCAATGCAACATTTTTTTTCACTTTTTGAGATTTTTTTTAATTTTAGATAACTTATTCAACACAAACAATAATCTTTCATTTTTTTTAGAAACCGATTTTTGTAATTTGAAGCGGGAAAAAAAGGTCCCTTTTATTATACTCACTTTATGAATGCAAGTTTATAAAAGGAGCAAGAGATGAAAATCAAATTCAATGAAATCGGCCGGAGTATGGTGGAAATGCTGGGTGTATTAGCCGTTATTGGGGTATTAAGTGTTGGGGCAGTTGCCGGATATCGGTATGCGATGGATAAATATCGAGCTAACGATATTGTGTATGAAGTCAATATGCGAGCAACGGATGTTTGGCATCGTTTTCAAGATAAACCTTTACCAGCATTGGGCGATGCAACAGCATTTTCCGAATGGAATAATACCACACAAACAGGTTATCCGATTACTATATCTCCGTTTCCGGATGTGGCCTTTAAAATCGGTGTTCAGAATGTTTCTTCACGCGTTTGTAAAAATGTGATGACGATGAATTTACATCAAATTATTGAAGGCTTTCAGTTTGCACAAATTAATGGAGCAAAATATTTAGGGGATGCATCATTGTGTGGGAATGATGAAACAATAAATGAAATTGTATTTACCTCATTTTTAGATTCACAGGACCCTAACACAGAACATTGTGTTGAAGATAGTGATTGTCATTCCAAATGTGCGGAAAAAGTTTGCAACGGAGAAACGATGACGTGTGACGACCAATGTCCGGAATGGAGTAAACCGATCCGCTTGGAAGAAACATGTGAATGTGTGGAATGTGTAAAAAACAGTGATTGTAAATTTAAAGGAGAAGGTTATATTTGTGATGAAACCACTTACACCTGTTCAGCGTTACAAAAAGTATGTCCTGTCGGCACGTTTAGAACACAAAACGGTGCTTGTGTTGCGTGTGATAACGGCAGTAATTTTATTGTATTAAAAAATGGAGAACCGTTTCCAAACACCGAAGATACCGTTGATGGTTATACAATGTGTCAACAATGTGCTTCGGACTCCGCCGGCGATAAAAAATACAACCGCAAATATGGTTTGCTAGAAGACGGAAACGCCTATTGTGATTATATGTGTACAAATGGACGTTCCTATCAATCATCTGATGAGGGATGTATTCCATGTAGTGACGATTCATGGCATTATTTAAGTAGTGATGATGTTTCTGTTTCACAATGTTTAGCATGCAATAATCATGAATGGTACAGTACTTGTTATAGTAAAAAATGGTGTCAACAAAAATTAGAATGTGCTGAAGATGAATATATTACGTTAGTAACACCCTTTGCCTGTTCAAAGTGTTCAGAAAACAGGAATAAGAAAGTTAAAATAATTTGGTGTTCAAAGTCTTCTGAATCAACAACTTATTCAAAAGAACTTGAAAATATGTGCAACAACTGTTCCTCTCCGAATAAACGTTATTATTTTCAAGAGCACTGTTATCCTCTTTGTGAGCAACCGGAAGATGTCGAATCTTGTACAGACCCTTATAATTGTTCTCGCAAATGGCAAAACGGGAATGGAGCGTGCTTATCCTGTGATGATGATACTGCAAATAATGCTATTTTTCACGATAGTGCATATAAGCATTGGATACATGAAAGCTGGCCCAAATTATGTACAGCTTGTGGACGAATAGTTAAAGATGGATATTGTTTATTACCTAAAAAAGAAGGCTGCAAAGTTGGTCAATTTTTAGGGGCTGATGGCAATTGTTATGAATGTAACAATGAAAAAGGTATTATTATTACTTCCGAAGAAGATTCCGGTTGTGTAACAAATTGCCGAAAAACATCATCTGATGCCACTGATTACAATGTAGATGGAACAATTGAAACACGAAGAACGTATATGTCAGGAGTACAAACAGGGGTTGATACTGATTTATATTGTGCTCCGAAATGTCCACAAAACTATATTAATAATGATTCTGGAAAATGTGTATCCTGCGGAAACAACAATTCAACTTCAGCTTTTCTTGTTGCCGTTTCATCTGAGTGTAATGTTCAATGTTCTAATCGTCAATCATATGGACAATACTGTGGCATAAAAAATTGTCCAACCGCTCAAAAATATTACAAGAAAAGCACTGGATCTTGCGTATTATGTAGCAATAATACAGTACTGGACAGTATATATTCATCTGATACATCTTTATGTAATGCCTGCGTTAATAGAATGGCGTATAGCATAAATAACAACCAAAAATGTTCTTTGATTATTCCCGGAGAATATGGTGTTTGTAATAGTTTATGGTCAAATGAATTTCCGGCTGACTTAGATGATAATCTTATTTCAAAAGCACAACCCTATTTAAATGGGGAGTATGATGGAGAAAAATTTTTAGCAGATGATGGTTATTGCCGAAATTGTATGGACGAAACAAGTTATTCCAGTTCAAAAGAGCAATGTTTATCCTGTCCAAACAGACGATATCAGAATGGAACCTGTGCATTTGGATTATGTGATACTAATTTTTATTTATCAATGGGAACTTGTGTTTCTTGCTCAAATGTCAATAAACCGATTGACCCAAGCAAAGAAAATTTGTGTTCATCATGTAGTGATAGACGTCAATTAGAAATCGGAACTCCGAATACGACATGGAGTGGTCTTTGTGTGGAAGAATGTGCCGGCACTCAATGGCAGGATATTAACGGGAATTGTCTGTTTTGTTCCGACGGAGGGACACGGGAAATTGGAACAGATGCAGAATCCCGTCGTTTGTGTAACGAATGTGATGGTTTACGAGAAGAACAGGCAATATACGGAACAGATGGTACAACCGTTATCGGATATAAGTGTGTTTTGAAAACAACCGAATAAATATATCCATTGAAATCTTTATATTTATTGTTACCCCGTGTTTTAACACGGGGTTATGTGTAGAAGTAGTACTCAAACACCATAAAATTATACTAACCAAATATCTATCCTCAAAAAAAGGGACGTATCAATGCAACATTTTTTTTCACTTTTTGAGATTTTTTTTAATTTTAGATAACTTATTCAACACAAACAATAATCTTTCATTTTTTTTAGAAACCGATTTTACCGATTCGAAGCGGGAAAAAAAGGTCCCTTTTATTATACTCACTTTATGAATGTAAGTTTATAAAAGGAGCAAGAGATGAAAATCAAATTCAATGAAATCGGCCGGAGTATGGTGGAAATGCTGGGTGTATTAGCCGTTATTGGGGTATTAAGTGTTGCTGGTGTTATGGGATATCGATTCGCCATGGACAAATATAATGCTAATATAACAATTCAGGATATTTCATTGAGAGTTTCTGATTTATTAGCACAGGCTGAACGAACATCGGTCATTAATTTGGATGGATGGGGAACACATAGCACGATGGGATATGAATGGGGCGATTATGGTGAAAATTCTTATCAAGAGGGGGTTTTTGATATGGCTTTATTAGGCGTTCCCAAACGAATATGCCAGCAACTTTTTATGGGAGTTGTTCAGGCAACACAAATTAACATTAATATGGTTAAGGCTAATTCGTCAGATTTGTGTACCCAAACAAATGATATGGTTTTTTATTTTGGCAAAAAGCCCGAGCTTGATTGTAATGGACCTTTTTGTTTTCAGCCTGATGATGATATTATGAGAGAATATGCATGTCAAACAGATACGGATTGTGGTGAATGTTGGGTTTGTCGTAATTCAGGTACTTGTACGGTAGCTCCGAACGGTACACCATGTTCAGATAATGGAAGTTGTTATGTTGGAGCTTGTTCATATGACTCGTGTCAAACAAATAATGATTGCGAAAGAGATGAATATTGTGCGATAAAATCTGATGTACAAATGGTGAATTGTGTTCCGCATGAAAATTTTGTTTGCAAAAGAGTTGATTTTGTAAAAAAAACAATTTTGATAAATGGGAAAAAGCAAACTTGGTATATTTCTAAAAAATCGATGGCATATTTGGATGCTGAAAATGCTTGTTCAAAAATGGGTTTAGAGTTGCCTGATTTAACAGAGTTTATATCAGATTGGGATGGTGGATTTAATCAATATCCATTAACACCGCTTGCGGAAACATTAGCAAATGAATTGAATTATACTAATCTTGTTTGGACTAAAACAAATTGTCAGATGGGGATGTGTTTGGTATCACTCGGAAATGCCAATACCGAGCACCCAGTTGGCGATGTAACTTATACCTGTAAAACAGGAACACATGGGATGAATTATTATCATGCAGTTTGTCGCACAAGGAAATAAATAATACGTGTTGATCGGTTGAATTTAATATTCCGTACAAAAAGGTACGTTAAAACGCAACCATTTTTTTCACATTTTTGCATTTTTTTAAAATTTAACTAAACAATTCAATTTAAATAACAATCTTTCATTTTCTCAAAAATTCAACTTTTTCGATTTGAATAGGGAAAAAAAGGTACCTTTTTTTATACTCATATCTATAAGCTTAATTTAAACAAGGAGAAGATGATGCAAATTAAACTGAATGAAATCGGTCGGAGTATGGTGGAAATATTGGGTGTAATGGCCGTTATCGGGGTGTTAAGTGTCGGCGGTATAGCCGGATATAAATATGCTATGGATAAATATCGGGCAAATGATATTGTTTATGAAGTAAATATGCGGGCAACAGACATTTGGCACAAATTTCAAGATAAAGCACTTCCTGAACATGATGAAGCACAAAATACCGATTTTCCCGAATGGTCGCTACACACTGCCACGGGTTATCCGATTTATATACACTCCTTCCCTGATGTTGCCTTTAAAACATACGTTGAAGGGGTATCATCCACAGTTTGTAAAAACGTTGTTAACATGAACTTGAATGACATTATTAAAGGCATACAATTTGTTCAAGTAGCCAATGGAGAGGGGGAACCTATTAAATATACAGGGGATGCCTCTATCTGCGGAGAAACAGGAACAGATAATTTAGTCATATTTACGGCATTTACCGATACGGAAGATACGGCAAATCCTGATCATTGCGTTGAAAAAGGCGATTGTGATGGATTATGCAGTCCGCACACATGTGATAAAAATATGACATGTCGAAATAAATGTTTTGGTTTGGATGATACGCCACATTGTTTTGATGATGGAGCCGGCGGAAAATGTGTTGCTTGTATCACAAATGCCGATTGCTCATCCTATGGAGATAATTATGTTTGTAATACAGCCAATCATACCTGTCAGGAAGTTCGCAAATGTGAAGCTACTGAATACCGGGCAGCAAGTGGTGCCTGTATTCCTTGTTCAGATGTAAACGCTGTAGAAATCAGTCAGGAAAAGTTTGAAGATTTAGCTTTAAATATTCAGGATGCGACAACAGGTGTTGAACAATGTACGGCTTGCAATAATACCCATAAAGTGACGATTGACGAAGCAACAAACAAAGCTTATTGCGGAATTGGTTGTATTCAGGGGGTTAATTATGAATCGCTTAACGAAGGATGTATTCCTTGTCGCAAGGCAGACGGGTCGCCAAATGATGAACCGCATCAGATTCACATGACAAATGAAGCTCGCAAAATGTGTGAAGCCTGCGGTCTGATTTGGTGGCATTATTATTATGAAAGAGAACGGTGTGACTATATGCCGGCAACCTGTCCGGAAGGAACATTTGCTGTTTTGGGCGATACGGATAATCCCCGATGCGAACCATGTACAACTCCAAATAGTGTGAGCATTTATGCATGGGGAAATGCCAATGGACACCGAGGATCATCTCTATGGACAACGGCAAAACTTCAAGCTTCCTGCACTTCTTGTCCGGAACGGACACCGGATGGTGTTTGGAGTAAACGGGAGCTTGTCGTTGACAGTGGCGGAGGATCTGCATCTTGCCGACCCGTTTGCGAACAGCCAGATGAAGGGGCTTCCATTACAGCCTGCACAGATAACGATGACAGTACCGTATGTAACCGTCAATTCAGAAGTGGTGGTACGTGTTATGCATGTAGTGAAACATCCAATAAATCCATTGAAACAGGCGAAACAGATGCTGTTGATACGTATGAAGAACAATTATGTATTAATTGCGGACGAACAATTCGAAACGGGTATTGTAGTGTTGTAAAAGAATTAAAACTCGGACAATTTAGAACCAAAGCAGGAACACCTGTTGATTGTACAGCTTCAGACTATAATTTTGCATATGAAATTGTTGATGAAGCTGATTCTAAATGCGTTGCTAATTGTAAAAAGAAAAACGGTGTTTATAGTACGGATGCAGATGCTGTTCCCACACGGCAAGTTCGTACAAGTAATGACAAAAATTATTGTGATAAGATTTGCCCTGCCAATCAATGGCAAAATACTAAAGGTAACTGTTATGACTGCAGTCAAGAATGGGGGGGGAGTGAATACCTCTATAATGATGGTATCAGTACGGCCTTGTGTGATGATGCTTGCAAAAATGCCGGTCAATATAAGCGTAAAATGGCTGGATCAAATTGTGTTTTTGAAGTGTGTCCGGATGCTTCTGATGGTACAAAACGATTTAAAAGCTATGAAGGAGAATGTAACCGTTGTGATTCCCCCGGTCGTGAAACATTAGGACCTAATGACGGAGCCAGTAAGACAGAATGCGACCGTTGTTCTAATCGTATATCCAATGGAGCAAGTTGGAATCAATGTGCCTTAATTGACCCAGGTGTCAGTGGTGTTTGTAACAGTGATAACTGGACACTTCCGGAAAATTTAGCGAGTGATTATCCGGATTTATATGATGAAGTTCAGGAATATGTGAACGGGGAACATGATGGCGAAACATTTAGAGACAATAATGGCTTATGTTATCCCTGCACAACAGATGTCGCCGTTAAAACATCTCTTGTTCAATGCAATTTATGCAATATTGACAAAGTGCAACGGACTTATACAAGTGGTGTTTGCTCATTGGGCGGGTGTCAAACAAACCAATTTATGAATGCAACACCGGCCTGTGTTAATTGTACCCCTTCATCGGTTCCGAGCAGTTATATCAGTGCGACCTATTTGTTAAAAGAAGGAAATACATCGTCTTGTGCACAATGTGGTAATCGACAAGTGATGACAATCGGTTCAACCGGTCAAAAATATTGTGTGCCGAATGAGTGTATTCAAAGTGCTGATTGGCAAGCTGCTTCTAACGGAAAATGTCAGGATTGTACGGCAGACAATAACGTTCGTGAAATCGGAACGGAAATGATTTACCGTCAACAATGCGAAGCATGTAACCGTGTTGCATTCAGCAAACAAACTGGCGATAAAACAAGTTGGTATTGTTCAAAAATAATCTCTACCGGATATTTTATTGATGCTTCCGGCAATTTACAAAATTGTACTTCAGCTCCGGATACACAAATTCCAAACACGACAAAGGCAAGTTCAGCTTGTGAGGCAAGCGGGTGTAATCGTGTTACGGAAACAGATGCTGATGGTAATTTGTGGTGTATAAAAAGTTAAAAAAACACATATCATTTGTTTCATATTAGGGGGAAATAAAATATTTCCCCCTAATATTATATTATTTGTAAAAATAGGATGTATAATTGCAACCATTTTTTTGTTTTCTTGAAAGTATGGTTTACTGTTGAAACAAAAAAATACCTTTTTTATTACACTTTTTATTATAGCCGTAATTTTATTTTATGTAGCGAATAATTGAAATAAAATTAACGAAAACGGTTATTTAATGGTGGAAATAGCAAATGTATTACTTGCTATTGGGTATTAAGTGTAGATGCATCAAGAACTGTAAATTCGAAATGATGATGAAAGTTAAAATGAGTGTCTGGGATAATGATAAAACACTTATGAACCAATATATACCCATTTTAGTCAAATATAGCGGAAAGGCATGCCTCAAGTACTTTGTTATTTTATGAGGTAACCTTATGTTATGATACAGGTGTTAGCGAAATCCGCATATATAATTTACAGTTACCGCATTATTACTCTAAAATGAATACAGGATAACATAATTCTCACTACGTTATCTCTGAATTTTTTCCAGATTTTCGTGGAGAGTTGGCAAAAGTAAAAAAGCATTATAGATTAATACAAATCCACTTAATATTATCGACTGAGTTTATTGATTAAATTAACCCAGTTGCGTCCTTCACGACTGTACCGTTCAATGGCACGGGATTCTTCACTGACACTGTATCGAACGTTTGTTCGATAAATTGTTCCGTCAGCTGCCCGATAATATGTTCCCGTAGAGGCACTTGTTGCCTGACAGGAATTTAACATTGTGGCAGCACATCCAACAACGGCTAATGTGGCAATCGGACGAGCTTTTCTTTTTGCAAATTCGGCTGTTGCTTTTACTTTTCCTTTGATTTCTTCAAATAAATTCATTGGGAACCTCCTGTTTTTGTCATTTCGTATATTTATTATATATGTAATTTTATTTTTTGTCAATCAATTTTATTTGTTTGACAGTTTTTTTTGTTTCTCCTATTTAATAATGTGGAGGTGGAGTTTCCTCAGACAAGGGTTTTACCGTTGGTTCTTTGTATAATTCTCTTAATAATTTAACCTGATTTGTTAAAGATTCTACCATTTTTGAAAGGTGGATAACTTCGGCATTTAAATCTTCAATCACTTGCTCTTGCGTGGATACGAACATTTCTAAATCGGTTAATCTGTCTTGAATATTCATGTTATTTTTTCCTTTGTTTTTCTTATTATTATACAGGGGACGATTATATTTGACAAGCAAAAAACACTTGACTTTTTTAATTTTTTCATGTATAAAAACACTGTTTGGCTAAAAAGGCTATATTCAGGCTGCCTTCAGGCCGTTATGTTAAACTATAATTTAAAAGGAAAATAAAATGCCTAAATTAAAAACAAAAAGTGCAATTAAGAAACGTTTTTCTTTAACTGCAAAAGGCAAAGTTAAAGGTACACAATCCTTTAAACGCCATAACTTAATGTGTAAATCTCAAAAAATGAAACGCAATGCTCGTGGTTCAACAGTGATGGGTGAAGTTGTTTCAAAAATCGTTAAAAAATATTTAATCGGCTAGGAGGTTTACAATGGCAAGAGTTAAACGTGGCACAACTGTTCGTGCAAAACACAACAAAATTTTAAAATTAGCAAAAGGCTATCGTGGACGCAACTCCAAAGTCTATACTGTTGCTAAACAAAAAGTTGAAAAAGGTTTACAATACGCCTATCGTGATCGCCGGAAGAAAAAAACAGACATCCGTCAATTGTGGATTGTCCGTATCAATGCTGCTGTTCGTGCAAACGGAATGGTTTATTCTCGTTTTATGAATGGTTTGTCAAAAGCCGGTATTGCGTTAGATCGTAAGGTTTTGGCTGATATTGCTTTAAATGATACAGCCACTTTCACAAGTTTGGTTGAAAAAGCAAAACAAGCTTTATAATTTTTGTTTTAAATGCTGAAAAAAGCCACTTTTAAGTGGCTTTTTTTGTGAGCAAAATTTATCTGTTAGATTATTAAATGCCTATTGGATAAATACTTGTAATTTTATAAAATACTGCTGTGTTGAAACATTAGTTTATAAAAAGGGATACATCCTTTTCTGTTAAATTCGAGTTTTTAATTTAATTTCCACCGTTACCGGAATTATTATCCTTTTTTAGTTTTTCGTCATCCTGAATTTATTTCAGGATCTAGTTAAAAAATGGCATATTTTTCGTGCCAATTCTTTATAAAAATCTGAAACAAATTTAGATTGATGGGAGATATAAAGAATTATTGTTATTTTAGAGACTTTTAATTTTCATCATCACCCCATACACTTTTCACTTCCGCCGTTACCTCGTGCTTCGACACGGGATCTCGTCACGAAATAGCATATTTTTCGTGCCCATTCTTCCCAAGAATCTGAAACAAGTTCCGATTAACATTGAATACTATCATCACTGTTGCTATCCTTTTTATCTCTACCGTCATATTTCAAAACAATTAATTCAGGCTAATCTC